>NZ_APIO01000028.1:0-47445 GCF_000408945.1 Pseudomonas sp. G5(2012) | reverse complement strand
CTCGCTCCCACAGGGGAATGTATTTCAACTGTGGGAGCGAGCCTGCTCGCGAAGGTGTCGACCCGGGCTCAGAGCTGCCCGCGCAAGCCGAACCGCTTCATCAACGCCGACTCCAGCAAGCCCTTGGGCAACAACCCTGCCATCAACGGCAATGCCCGGCTGCCATTGCCCAATCGAAGCAGGCGCGGTGGCTTGCTCTGCTGCACGGCCTTGAGCAATCCGGCGGCAAACGCACTGGCCGGTGTCGGGTTGTCCTGGGAGGCCTTGGCCCGTGCCCGGATGCCTTCGCGCAACGGGAACCACGGCGATTGTTCGCTGATCAACTGCTCAGCTTCGTGGCCGGCATTCTTGGCGAAACTGGAGGCGATGGCACCGGGCTGGACTTCCATCACCCGCACCCCAAAGGGCGCCAGTTCCATGCGCAAGGCATCGCTCAGGGCATGCACCGCGGCTTTGGACGCGCAGTAAGCACCTGCAAACGGCGTGACCAGAATTCCCGAAACGCTGCCGATGTTCACCACGATGCCTTTGGCCCGTCGCAACACGGGAAACAACGCACGGGTCACGCCAACGATGGCGAACACGTTGGTTTCGAACTGACGTTGCATCGCCTGCACACCGCCATCGAGCAACGGCCCCATGGCGCCGTAGCCGGCGTTGTTGACCAGCACATCGAGGCCGCCATGTTGCTGGTTGATGCGTTCGCTCAACTGTTCGAGTGCCTGGCCATCGTTGACGTCCAGTTGCACGGCGATAAAACCGGCCGCGGTCAGCGCTGCGACATCTTCAGCCTTGCGGGCGCTGGCCCAGACTTCGTAGCCAGCAGCCTTGAACGCATCGGCGAGGGCGCGGCCGATGCCGCTGGAACATCCGGTAATCAACGCAACGGGCATGGCGCGGTCCTTGTGCGGAAAGGTAAGGTGAGGTCAGTCCGAGAAACTACCCTGCAAACGCTCGGCGCGAAACTCCAAAGTTTCCGGGCGATAGCCGGGCCGCAGGGGCGGCAGCGGCAAGCAGTCTTCCCAGTTGCCACCGGCCTGCAATTCGCCAGGTCCGCGGTAGCGTGGGGCGGTGTACTGATTGTCGGCGAGATTGACCGTGTCGCCCGGTGCATAAGCGGCAACACGCCAGCGCAATTCGGTCAGCGGTACATCGTTGCCGTTGTTCAGGGTCAGTTGCAGCGGTCGGTCTGCCGGGCAGTGTTGCGGTGCGTAGCTGATGCGCAATTCCAGGCGCTCCAGTTGCTTGAGCTCGCGGTGGTCCATCCAGATGACCCAGGTAGCGACGATGCCCAGTCCCAAGGCAGCCACCATGGACACCGGCAAGGCCTTGGCCGGATAGCGCAGCAACAGGATCAACCAGGTGATGACCAACAGGACACCGATGAACATGATGCGCAAACCTCGGGGGGATAGAGGGTCATCCTACCTAAGCGTGGGGGAGGTTGGCGATGGGTGAGATTTGCGGTGGATGTGCTGGCCCCTTCGCGAGCAGGCTCGCTCCCACAGTGGACCGGAGTTGACCACAAAGTTTGTGACCGACTCAAAACCCTGTGGGAGCGAGCCTGCTCGCGAAGGGGCCAGGTCTGACAACACAAAACCCCGGAAAAAAAAGCCCCCGCCCAACTCACTGCGGATAGGGGACGCAGTGAACCGGGCGGGGGCTTTTATTTCAGCGCTCGCTTACTGCGCGATGGTCTTTACCGAAACGCCACTCTCGATCGGCGCGGTGCGACCGTAGATATCTTCAAAGCGCTGGATATCGTCTTCGCCCAGATAGCTGCCCGATTGCACTTCGATGATCTCAAGCGGAATCTTGCCCGGGTTGCGCAAACGGTGAACCGAAGCGATCGGAATGTAGGTCGACTGGTTTTCGGTCAACAGGAACACATTCTCATCGCAGGTCACTTCAGCCGTGCCGCTGACAACGATCCAGTGCTCGGCGCGGTGGTGGTGCATCTGCAGCGACAGGCACGCGCCCGGCTTGACCGAGATGTGCTTGACCTGGAAGCGCCCGCCCATGTCCACCGAGTCGTAGGAGCCCCATGGACGATAGACTTCGCAGTGGTTCTGGGTTTCGCTGCGGCCCTGTTCGTTGAGGGTGTTGACCATCTGCTTGACGCCCTGGACCTTGTCCTTGTGGACAATCATCATGGCGTCCTTGGTCTCGACCACGACGATGTTTTCCAGGCCGATCACCGAGACCAGCTTGCCGTTGCCGTGGATCATGCAATTCTTGCTGTCCTGGATCACCACGTCGCCTTTGGTGACGTTGCCATTGGCATCTTTTGCGTTCACTTCCCACAACGACGACCAGCAGCCGACATCACTCCAGCCTGCAGTCAATGGCACGACGCAGGCGCGCTGGGTCTTTTCCATCACCGAATAGTCGATGGAATTGTCCGGGCAGCAGGCGAACGTGGCTTCGTCGATGCTGACGGTGTCGGCGTCTTGAGCGCTGCGCTCCAGGGTCAACAGGCAGGTGTCATAGATATCCGGGTCGTGTTTCTTCAGCTCTTCGAGGAAGCGGCTGGCGCGGAACAGGAACATGCCGCTGTTCCAGAAGTAACCGCCGGACTGGACATATTCGGTGGCGCGTTTGACGTCCGGTTTTTCGACGAAGTGCGAAACGCGGCTGACGCCTTCGGGCAGCAGCGAATCGTTGGTCGACTTGATGTAGCCATAACCGGTTTCCGGTTTGGTGGCCGGTACGCCGAACAGCACCATTTCGCCGTTTTCGGCGGCGACGGTGGCCAACGCCAGGGCGCGTTGCAGGGCTTTCTGGTCTTCCAGCACGTGGTCGGCCGGCAGTACCAGCATCAGCTCGTCGCGACCTTCGTTGACCAGCATCATCGCGGTCAGGGCCACGGCCGGCGCAGTGTTGCGGCCGAACGGTTCCATCAGGATGCGCTGGGTTTCCAGTTTGCGAGCGGCCAGTTGCTCGTTGACGATGAAGCGATGGTCCTTGTTGCAGACCACGATCGGTGTGTCCATACCGTCGAACACCAGGCGTTCCAGGGTTTGCTGGAACAGGGTGTGCTCGCCGGTCAGGGCCAGGAACTGTTTCGGGAATTGCTTACGGGAAAGCGGCCAAAGACGTGAGCCACTACCACCTGACAAGATCACCGGAATCATGTTTGTTACTCCTTGAAAATCGTTTGGTTAGAGCTACGAACGCTGTGTCGTTTCACTCTTGTTCTTGTTCCGTGTCCAAAGGCTGACTGTCCTGGGTAGGAGCTGCCGAAGGCTGCGATCTTTTGATCTTTGACGTTCTTGAAAATCATTGAAGATCAAAAGATCGCAGCCTGCGGCAGCTCCTACAGGGGACTGTGTTTCATCCTCTGGAAAAAATGATTAGCGCGTCGATACCGGGCGTTTTACCCAGACCGGCGACAGGCTGCTGCCGCTGCCGGTGACGTACAGCACCGCGGCTTCACCGCGTTCCAGGGCGACTGGCTTCACGTCGCCAACTTTCGTTGCGCCATCGTATAGCGCCAGGCTGACCTTCACCGGGTTGATTTCACGCTCGCCACGGCCCTTGGCGGCCACGTTCGGGACCACGTCGGTCTTGCCGTCGGCGGTTTTCAGGGTCAGCGCCTTGTCGCTGAGGTTCTGCACGCGTACCAGGGATTTCTGCTTGTTCCGGAACGGCGGCTCTTCGATCAGTTGCGGGGCGCCGCTGGCGTTGTTGACCAGGGTGTAATAGTGGTCGCCGGCCAGTTTCACCGGCAGCGTCTGGCTGCCGACCTTGGCGCTGTAGTCACCGCCCGGCATGAAGCTGAAGTCGCTGCTGGACAGTGGCGCGACATCGCTCAGGTTGGTGCTGCCGACGGTGGCGCTGACTTCGGCGTTACTGGCGTTGTAGATGCGCACGAAGGACGAGCCTTTCGGTGCGGTCGGGCCGTACAGCGCGGCGTCGCCAGCGGCGAACGCTTGCATCGAAAGCACGCTCATACCAGCAACCAGAGCAAAAGTCTTGGCGAGACGGCGAGGAGTAGTCTTGAAAGTCATGGTAGTACCTCTCTCTTTCAGTTTTGCGCCCGGTCGGGCGTCTCGGATTTAGTGTTTGCGGCTACGTTTTGTTGGCGGGCACCGGCTTGTTTAAGCTCTGCGACCCACTGCGGGTCGGCGTCGCCGATTTCGTTGTTCACAGGCAGATAACGTTCAGGAAACTCCCAGATCAGCACTTGTGGCGGGCTGTTCTTGAATGCGTCGCTCTTGAGGTAGCTGAGCATCGGCAGGATCGGGCCGTGGCCGTCTTCGGCGTAACTGACCACGTCGCTGCGCAGGGCTTGTTTCAGCGCGCCGACGAAGTTCCAGTTCGGGTTGGCGCTGTAGCTGGTGCCGATCAGCGCAACCGGTACTTCGGTGTTGGCGAACAGGGCATCGTCACCAGCCGGCTGGTCTTGCGCGGCAACGGTGTTGCGCTTCTGCAAAGGCTCTTGCGCCGGCATCAGGTTTTCGAACAGTGGGTCCAGCGGCAGGAACAGGCGCAGGTCGCCCTTGTGGGTGATTTTCTCCGCGGGTTCAGTGACGAAGTCTTGCGGTTCGCCGCTCAGCGGGTACTTGTCGGCAATGGTCTTGGCCAGGCGATCGGCGGCAACCTCGGCGCCTTCCGGGGTCCAGTGGGTGTCGGTGCGCAGGAACACTTGCTTGCCGTCGTTTTTGGCCGCTTGCAAGGGGCCCAGCAAATCAGGGGCAAGGATGCGGTTAGCGGCCAGGCGCTTGTGGAAGTCCTGGTAAAGGTTGGCGTGGATGCTGGCCGGTTTCGCCTCACCCAGGTGTTCCGGGTACAGGCGCACCTTGGCCGGAACCACCGCCATCACCAGTTTCACGCCTTTGTCCTTCAGGGTTTGACGCACGCCTTCGACCAGCGCGTAGTTGCCTTGCAGGTTCAGCTCTTCGTTGACGACCGGATGGAATTCTTCATCGCTGTACAGCCACTGGTCGCGACCGAGCACAACGCCAGGACGACCTTCGTTGAACAGTTTGAAATCCAGCGCGGCCCAGAGGTTGGTGCCCAGGCGCTTGATCGGGAATTCCTCGTCGTAGTGCGTCTCCACGGCCTTGGTCCAGCGGCCGTTGAGCACTGTCGCATCGGCGTTGGTGCTGAAGCCGAGGAAGCTGCGGACCGACCACAGGCCCAGGGCCAGCAGCGTCACCAGGAACAGGGCGATGTAGAAGATGCGTAATGAGCGGGTCATGGTCAGATCCCTCAGAACTGGAAGTAAAGGAACGGCGAGAAGCTTTGCGCCGAGAGTTTGAGAATCGAGGCGATGAACAGCAGCAGCACCAGGGCACGCATTGCGTAGCGTGACCAGTCAGCAGTCCAGTAGGCCGGTTGCACCTGGGCTTCGACGCCGACGGTGTAGCCAGGCTGGTGGATGCTCGCCGGGTTATCCCCAGGCACGGCTTTGATCGTGCCGGCTGTTGCGGCGGCCGGACCGTCTGCATCGACGTTCACCGCAGGCTTGGTCTTGACCGGTGGCTGATTGCTGTAGAAATCACGCAGGCCGAAGAACGCCAGGGTTACGTAGGCCACGATCAGGGTTGCGATCTGCAAGCCGGTGAGGCTGGCCTGGTTGAGTTCCGACAGCGACCATTCGCCGAAGCTGAACATGGCGCCGTACATGCGACCGGCCACGTGCAGGTTTTCCGCACGGAAGATCACCCAGCCCATCACCACCAGCAGGAAGGTCAGTGCCCAGCGGATCGGGTTGAAGCTGCGCGGCGAAGTGTTCAGGCCGATGGCTTTCTCGATCGCCAGCCACATGCCGTGCCACGCACCCCAGACGATGTAGGTGATGTTCGCACCGTGCCAAAGGCCACCGAGCAGCATGGTCAGGAACAGGTTGCGATAGGTGGTCAGCGTGCCTTTGCGGTTACCGCCCAGGGTGATGTACAGGTAGTCACGCAGCCAGGTCGACAGGCTGATGTGCCAGCGGCGCCAGAACTCGGTGATTGACTGGCTGATGTACGGCTGCTTGAAGTTTTCCATGAAGCGGAAACCCATCATCAAGCCCAGGCCGATGGCCATGTCGCTGTAGCCGGAGAAGTCGAAGTACAACTGCGCGGTGTAGGCGAGGGCGCCGAGCCAGGCATCACCCGTGGTCGGGTTTTGCAGGGCGAAGCAATGGTCAGCCACCACCGCGAGGGTGTCGGCGATGAAGACCTTCTTGATGAAACCCTGCATGAACCGCGTGCAGCCCTCGGAGAACTTGTCGAGGGTATGGGTGCGGTTGTTGAACTGGTCGGCCAGGTCGCGAAAACGCAACACGGGACCGGCGATCAGGTGCGGGAAGATCGCCACGAACGCTGCGAAGTCGATCAGGTTGCGAGTCGCCGGGGTATCACCACGGTAGACGTCGATGATGTAGCTGATGGACTCGAAGATGTAGAACGAGATACCGATCGGCAGCAGCACGTGGGTCAGGATGAATGGCTCAAGACCGACCGAGGTCATCATGGCGTTGATGCTGTCGACGCCGAAGTTGGCGTACTTGAAGTAGCCGAGGATACACAGGTCGACGGCAACGCCCAGCAGCAGCCAGCGCTGCGCCGGTTTGGTCCTGACGCCGGCGGCACCGACTTTCAGGCCGATCCAGTAGTTCCACAGCGTGACCGCCGCGAACAGTGCGAGGAAGTCCACACGCCACCAGGCGTAGAACATATAGCTGGCAATCAGCAGCAGCAAATTGCGATAGCGTTGCCCGCTCAAGTAGTACAAGCCGAGAAAGATCGGCAAGAACAAAAACAGGAACACGTTGGATGAAAACACCATCCCGATCTCTCCTTGTCTGAAACTACATTCAAGGGCCAACGGCCCCCCCAACCCCCCCGCAAAATCCGGAGAGATACATGATCGTTCCCACGCTCTGCGTGGGAATGCCTCAATGGACGCTCTGCGTCCGCTTCGGCATGTGACGCGGAGCGTCACGGGCTGCATTCCCACGCAGAGCGTGGGAACGATCAGCGTTGACTCAACTGCCTTTGTTACCCTTCTCGTTCGCCGGGTCATAGACCTTGGTCAGGTCACCGCCGAGGCGGAAGGTCTTGAACGGTTGCATCTTGTGCTTCTTCTCCAGCACATCCGGCGAGCAGGTGTAGAGCGTGCAGAACGGTTCGAGCCAGGCGAATTTCGAGTCGACCTTCAGGTCGGTCATGTCCTGTTCCTTGCCGTTCTTTTCTTCGAACTCGTCAGGATCTTTCACCCCGGCCAGCACGCGATCACCCAGGCGCTTGAGCGCGCTGTTGTTTTCCTGGCGCAGATCCACGCCATTGACCTGGGCGAAACTGGCGATCATCGCCAGCGGCGGCAGGGCGTAGTTGTGATAGGCCAGCGCCCGTTGCTGGCGCTTGAGTTCGTTGGGCAAGAATCCCTGGGCGTCGACCTGATTGACGCCGACCTTGTATTCCTTGACGGCCCAGTCGAACAGGTCGCGGCGGTTGGTGGCGACGGACGTTGCCATCACCGACCAGGCTGCCCAGTACGAGTGGTTGTTGGTTTTTTCCAGCGGCAGGTTGTCCCAGTCGCTGACCACCTGATCGGCCATCTTGCTGAACCAGGCCTCAATCAGCTGCGACTCCTGCTGATGGTTGGCCAGCGGACGGGAGTCGGAGAATTTCAGGCGGATGTACGAAGACGCCATGCTGCCCAATGCCCATTTGCGCATCGACTTGCCGGTGTGGTTGAAGTCCTTGGACATCAAGGCATCCGCCTTGGCCCATGCAGTCAACCAGTTCAACGTGCATTCCAGCTGTTCCGGACGACCATCGCGCATGAACTGCATGACGCGCTTGCTGGTACCGCGCTCGATCTTGGTGATGTCGGCGGTGCTGTCACGAAAGGCTTTTTCCGATTGCACGTTCAGCGTTGAACGCGCTTTGTCCGAGCCTTCGTACTTGCTGCGAAATTGCAGCGAGCCGGTGTACGGTGTCGGCATCGCATCACAGTCTTCGCTCTTGTCGCCGGCTTTGACTTTCTCGATGGGCGCGAAGTAACCCTGCGGCGGACGCAATGGCGCCGCGGCTTGAGTTGCGCCGGCGAACATCGCCAGGCTCAAAAGCGTCGGCGCCAACAGTTTTTTCAAGTTCGGATTTCGCATAGCAGACCTCATTGCCCGGCTGAAGCGGTACGTTGCCCAGCGTCCGGGAATACGTTGCGTTTGCAGACTTTCGCTTCGACTTTCTGTGGCGCGGCGCCTGCTTTTTCAGGCCCCTGGATTTCGACGGCCAGCAGATTCTGCGAGGCCCAGTCTTCGTCCGTGCGCAACTCGAAGGCGAAACGCCCGTCGGTGTCGGAAGTTTCCGGTTTTTCGATCTTGATGTCCTCGTGGCGCCCGTTCATGTACCAGAGGGTGGCTTGCAGGGTTTTCACCGAGGTGTCGGCGAAGCGGATGTCGACCTGGTGACTGCTGTTTTGCAGATTCAGGTTTTTGCTGTTGACCATCAGTTCGTTCTTGCCAGGTTTCAGGGTGGTGCTGCCGGACAACTGTGCAGCCTTGCCTTCGCAACCGTTGTCCAGCAGCGCCATCATCTGGCGGTAGATGGTTTCCTGGTCCAGGCGATAGAGCGGCGAGAATTCCCAGATGAGAATTTTCGGTGGAGTCTTCTGGAACTCGTCGCTGCCCAGGTACTGCAGCATCGAACCTTCCAGGCCGCCGCCGGGGAAGGCTACGTTGAGCACATCGGCGCCGATGGCCTCTTCGAGGAAACCGGAGAAGTTGTAGTTCTTGCCGCTGTGACTGGTGCCGACCAGGGTGATCTGCGGATTGCCGGATTCACCGAACAGATCGCCATCACCTGCCTCACCCTTGGGTTCGGTGGTGAATTGATCCATGTACTGGACCGCATAGCTGGTGCCACAGAGTTGACCGGCCATGTTATGCAACGTTCCGTTCTTGCCCATGCGACCCGACTTGTGGGTCTCGAATTCACGCTTGGGAATGTCGGCGAAGGCCGGAATCTGCTTGACCTTCTCGGCCACGATTTTCGCCGTGCGCTGCGCGCCATAAGGCGTCCAGTGCTGGTCGCCCCGGAAGTAGAAGTCGTGGGCGGGCAGGGTCTCGGGCAGCTGTTCGTTGGTCAGCGGCGACAGGTCCGGCACCACGTAACCCATCTGCGCGAAGCGGCCGAGCATGGTCTTGTAGTTCTTCAATGCCTTGTCGAAGTCGAAGCTGGCTTTCTCTGCCGGGTTCAACTTGTTGCGGTTCACCAGGCCACGGGTGGGTTGATAAACCACCACGAGTTCCACGCCTTTGCTCTTGAACGCATCGTGCAGTTGCTTCATGCGCTTGTAGCCGGCGGGCGTGGTGTCGAATTCGGTGCGCAAGTCTTCCTGGGTACGAAACAACCAGTCGCCTTGAGCCTGCACCAGGGTGGTGAAGTTCTGCTGGTAGCGCGTGGTGTAGTTCTTCGGATCGTGGGCCGCGGGGCACAGGCTGCAGCACGGTTCGGCGCTGAATTTCGGTGGACTTACGTTACCGGCAGCATCGTCTGCTCGCACACCGCCGCTGGCGGCGAGAATGCCGGCGGTCAGGGCCGACAGGCTGAGTAATTTGATCAAGTGTGGGTGCATAAAATTATCCTCAGTCCTGCATTTCGGTCTGGCGTTCGACAGGGTCGATCAGCACGGCTTTCTGCTGGCGCACCAGCAGGTCGAGAATTTCATCCTGGCGCTCGCCGAGGATCCCCGTGAAGCTGATGCCGCTGGTTTTGGTCGGTGCGAGCATGGACACGCGATACAACTCGACGCTCAACGGCGAGTCGATGGACAGCGGGCCACTGCCGTTGGCCGCCAGTTCACCGCCGACCACGATCAGCGACACCTGGGCGTCGAACGGGTCGAGCTTGATGTCACGGTCGGTGTCGCTCAGGTCCTTGATGTGCCCGTAGACGCCGGTCAGGCCGTTGGCCATGGCGATGTTTTCGTAGAGGCGGATGTTCACGCTGTTACGAACGCGGATGCCATGGCGCCGGTTGCTGATCACCTTGTTGCCCCACAGCAGGTTGTCGCCACTCTCGTAGAGAGTGATGCCGTCGGTGTGGTTCTGGTAGATCTCGTTGTAGGCGATCAGGTTGTTGATGCTGTTACGGTCGATCACGATGCCCGACAACTTGTTGTCGTAGCTGCGGTTGTTGAAGATGAAGCTGTCGTTGACCTCACGGGAAATGATGATCCCGTGCTTCTTCTTCGTGCCATGCACCGTGTTGTCGGCAATGATCAGGCCATGGGAACGGTCATGCGGGTCAATGCCGTAGACGATGTTGTCCTTGTAGGTGTTGCCCTTGACCACGAAATCGCGGGTTTCGTAGCAGTAGAAGCCGTACCACATGTCCGAGAATTCGGAACCGATGATCCAGCCGGTCGGTTCAGGACGCTTGAGCACCTTCGCCATGTTCGGCGTGTACTGGGAAATACTCACACCGTAGGACTTACTGTTGGCGTAGCCGAAACTGGCCATCTTGCTGTTGGCGATGTAGGTCTCGGTGCCACCCCAGGCCAGCAGGAACGGGCGGAATTCCTTGGGCGACTTGAAGGCCGCCGGGCCGTTCGCCTTCTCGCTCCAGCCAGTGACCTTGGTATCACGCACGAACAACTGTCCGTCGTTGACCAGGAACGAACCGGCCTCCTGGGACAGGCGCAGTTCCTGGGTCTGTTGGTCGATTTCCAGGATGCCTTTCTCACCCACGACGATCGGCAATCTGGCCAGGAATACGCCCGGCGAAGTTTCGCTGAAGTACTGCTTGGGTAGCTTCTTGGCCAGGTCCTTGAGGTTCATGTAGCCGTCGTCGACGAAGATCGCCTGTGGGATGCCGTGCTGACGCACCACCCACTCGGCCATCTTGTTGTCGCCACCGATGAAGTCCTTCAGGGCGTTCTCTTGCATCATCCGGCGCACGCTGATCTTGCCGGCCTTTGTGCGCACGATTTTCGCGGCGATCGCCTCGGCGGTGTAGCCCGAGGTGTCCGGCAGTTTCGGCTTGGCCAACTCCAGCGGCGCGACCGGCGCGCTGCTGACGGTGTAGGTCCTGGCGTGTTGCAGTCCCTTGGCCATGGTGACCGGCTTGGTTGCTTGAGGCGCCGCCGACTCCACATTGGCCTGCGCTGCGTTGGCGAAGCTGGCCGCGCTGGCCAGTAGCAACGCGCTGGCCAACAGGCTGATCGAGCCTTTCATGGCTTGATGATTCATCTGGGAGACTCCCTTCGCAATGTGCATCAGAAGCGCCAGACCACGTCGACGAACGCGCGGTGCATGTACGAATCGACTTCTTTGCCATAGGCATCGCCCGGTTTGAACACACCGCCGCGGAAGCGCACCAGGGCCGAAGGTTCATCGATCTTCTGGCTCAACGCCGCCGGCAACAGGCCTTGCTTGAAGTACTTGGTGACTACCAGATCCATTTCCTGGCCGAGGTCTTTGTCGCCATCGTTGAGCGGCAGGGAGGTGCTGGACAGTACGGCGCCGGTAACGTCGTCGGTGTTGTTCTGCACCGCGTCAATGCCGTCGCTGGTGATCGGCTTGTTACCGTCGACACGCCAGAATTTGTGGTAGATCAGGCTGGCGTCGTATTCGTCGTTAAGCATCCATGAACCGAACAGCGTGGCCGATTGCATGTTGTTCATTTCGCCACGGAAGGCTTCGCCGAAACGGTGCACCCGCGAGCGGGTACCGGTGTAGTTCGAGCGGTTGCTTTCCAGGCCGTTCTGTTCGTAATCGGCGCTGGCACGGGCGTAGGCGGCACCGACCTGCCATTGCGGATCCAGGCGCAGGCGTACACCGAGGTCGGTAGCCCAGCCATCGACATTGCCGCTGCTCTTGGGTTGCGCGGGGGCGGTTCCATCGGCGTTCAGCGGGTTGACCGTATCGCGGTCGCCACTCATGCCGGTGATGCTGCCCCAGTAGTTGAAGGTGTTGGTGTTGCGCCAGTTATAGGCGTCGCTGTTGGCCTGCAGGCCCAGCCAACTGATGTCGCCGTTCTGTTTCTTGTCCAGCGAATCACTGGCAACCCCTGGCTGCGCGTAGTCCAGCTTGCCGTCATCGTGGGTGTGATGACCGCGGATGCCGGCCCAATGACCTGGTGTCCACTGGTATTCGGCATCGGCGTAGGCGTGCAGGCGGTCCTTGTCCTTGGGTGCCAGTTCCTTGAGATCGGTGCGGTACTCGCTGAAGCGTTCGGCGATACCGGCGTTGGCGCGCAACAGCGTGGTGTCGAAGGTCCAGTTCAGGGCTTCGATGTTGGTGTCACGCCATTGACCGTCATCGTTGTTCAGACGCTGGCGACCGAGTTTGAGGATCTCGCCGGGGTAGGGCGTGAAGCCGCTGTAGCCGACCCAGAACTCGCGCATCGCCAGGTAGTTCTTCTTGGTTTTGCGGTCGCTGTTGTCGGTATTCTGCGTGCCATCGCTGGCGGATTCCTGCAAGGTGTCGGTCTCGATGATGTCCGTTGACGTCACGGCCTGGCCCATGGCATACGCGCTCCACGCGCCGCTCTCGCCATACACCCAAGGGCGCAAGTCCAGGCCCAGGCCGTTGACGTCGCCGCCACTCTGGGTGCCGAGGTCACGGTCGTCCTCGGACTGGCCGGTGATTTTCACGTCCAGGCCGTAGTTCTTGGTTTCTTCTGTCATCGCCGCCAGTGTCGGGCAGGACCAGATCAGCGCGAACGTCAGGCCGATACCGGCCTTCATGAATGGATTCAACTTCATAGGGATTCCTCGCCGTCTTCTTCTTGCAGGGCGTGCAGTTGCAGCGTGTTCTGGCTCAAGTTGCCGCGAACGGCCTGTTCCTGTTTCAACAGGCGTTGGGCCTGGGCCAGCTGCGCAGGTGGCAGTTGGGCTTCAAGTGTTTGCGCAAGCTCGGTGGCTTGTGGGGTGTTCTGGGCCTTGGCGAGCTGGCTGAACACGTACGCATTGAGTGGGTCAGGCTTGGTGCCTTTGCCTTGGGAAAACAGTTGGGCGATGGCGAAGTCGGCACTGTTCTGGCCATTGCGCGCAGCGGTCAGCAGGTGGTCGAGGGCCTTCTGCGGGTAGACCTTGCCCAGGTAGCCACGGCGATAGATCTGGCCGAGGTAGTAATCGGCGGCGATTTCGCGGCCGACTGCTTTCTGGAAGTGTTCCTCGGCGACCTTGGCGTCGGCCGGGACCATCTTGCCTTCATAGTAGAGCTTGCCCAGCAGCAGCTCGGCGCGCGGTTGGTCAGCGGCGCGGCCGTTGTCCAGGTACTTCATCATCTGGTCGACATCGCCAAGTTCCGGGAAGTCATAGAGCAGTTGCGCCAGGCTGACCCAGGAAGCGGGGTAGCCGGGGGCGATCTCTTCGAGCAGCGACTGCGCGGTTTTTTCGTCGGTCTTGCCCAGGCTCGCATCGCCGAGCACGCGAGCCACACTGTCCACCCGCTGGGCGGAGACGGTGCCGCGACTGTGCGCCGCCTGCATCTGCTTGATCAGCTCGGCCTGTTGTTCCGGTTTACCTTGTTTCTGGTAGACCGTGGCCAGTTCGACGTAGCAGATGTCGGTGGTGTTGAGCGCGGCTTTGCAGACCGTTTCGACTTCATCGAGATGCTGGTCGTAGGTGCCTTGGGTGCGATAGAGCAGCACCTGCGCCAGACCCGCTTCCGGTTTGCCTTCGGCGCGCCATTGGCTGATCTGCTGTTGCGCATTGACGTTGGGGAAGCTGTGCGGATATTGCAGATACAGCATCGCCAACGGGATCAGGGTGTTGCCTTCACCGGCGGCCGAGGCCTTTTTCAACAGGCCTTCGGCTTCGTGCTGTTCAGCTTCGGTTGAACCAGGTTTGGCCACCAGCAGGCGACCCAGGCGTGCCTGGGCACGCGGTGAAACGCTGGCGGCGGCGCGGTAGGTCGCCTCGGCCTGTTTCATCTGCGCCGGGTCGCGGCTGTCGACCTGAATATCGGCCAGGCCGACCTGGGCTTCGCTGTAGCCCAGCTCCGCCAGTTGCTGGTAGTTCGCCGCCGCGGTGGCGGTATCGCCACGCTTGAGCGCTTCGTTGGCCAGGCGTTGGTCGGGCAGGCCGGCGCAACCCGCCAGGCTGACTGCCAATGCTACTGCACACAGAGATCCCATGTGGGAGCGAGCCTGCTCGCGAAGCAGACCACTTGGTGCATCAGACAGACCGCGCTGAGCCCTTCGCGAGCAGGCTCGCTCCCACAGGGCTTTTGGTGTTCTGAGGATTGGTGGAATCGTCACAGGCATGTCCTCCGGTTACAGACCAGCAGCCATGGCTTTATCGATCAGCCAGTTCAGGTTAGGGCCACGGTCGCTGTTAACTTCCACGGGACGGCCGGCCAGGTTGCTGCCCAGGGCTTCGTCAGGCTGGATCAGTACGCGGATGTCGGAGGACAGGTCGGCGCTTTTCAGGCTGGTGCTGCTGACGATTTTGCCGGTGCGGGTCTTGTCTTCGCCGGCGATCTGGAAGCGCACCGGGGTGCCCGGCAATACGTCGCTGAACTGGCGATAGGAGAAGCGCGCCTCGACGTTGGCTTCGGTGTTGCGTGGCACCAGCTGGAAGATCACGTCACCCTTGCTGGCGTATTGACCGTTGGACACCATTTGCTGGGCCACGATGCAATCGCAAGGCGACGTCAGGGTGCCCGTCATTTGCTTGCCGAAGAGCTCTGCAACCTTGGCCGGGGCCAGTTGATCGTCTTCCAGGTGACCTTTGAGCACGTCGAGCATGCTGGTGCTGAAGGTTGCCAGCGGCGCGCCTTTGGCGGCAACGCCATCAGCTTTCACCAGGCTCTGCACGGTGCCGTCGCGGGGCATGGTGATGTTCACACCCGGCACGCTGACAATGCCCGCCTGGGCGTGGCTGACAAAGTACATGCCGTACACCGACTTGAAGATGAAGCCGAACGCCGCCAGGCCGACGACAAAAATCCCCAGGCTGAAGGTCACCGCTTTCATGCGCCCGAAGGCGCTCATGCCGTGACCGCCATCCTTGTTCTTGCGCGCCTTGGTGAAGTTGTCGCGCTGCAGGGTCGCCAGCACTTCGCCGATGGTGACGATGTCGCCGGCCAGGTGCGACGTGATCAGGTGGCGCAAGGTCGAAATGTCTTGCGGCTCCAGGTTCTGGAACTGGCAACCGGTGCGACCGGTCTCGCGATCGCAGGAACGTACCTGCAATTCCACGTCCATGGCCAGGCCAAGGTTGTCGATGACGAATTGCAGTCGGGCCTTGTACTTGTCGCCGACTTTCAGTGGCAGTTGCCCGGCGTTGAAGGCCAGGCCACCGGCGGAAAGGTCGATCACTCGCGCCTCGACCGGGGTCCGGTCAGGGCCGAAGAAACGCAGCTTGGCCGGGATTTTCACGCGGGCGTGTTGGCGCTGGGCTTCGGATTCGTGCACTACGTTGGCGTTGACGGCGGTATTCATAAAGGCGATTTCCTGGTTAATTCAAAAAGGGGGCGGTCAGACCATCATCAGCAGCACGGCGACAAAGATGCTGCCGGCGGAGAAGGTCATGGTCCGAGACGACCAGGTGTTGAACCAACGTTGAAAGCTGGCGAGATCACGGGTCAGGGCAGTGGGCTGGCGAGTCCAGGACTGTTGGTCGAGGCGGAAGAACACGTAGATCTTCACCAGTGCGCCAACGATCTGGTTGTAATAGAGAATCGCTGGGTAGGCTGGACCGATCCGGTGGCCGGAGCACGACAGCAGCAGGGTCAGGATCAGGCGGGTGATGCCGATCCACAGCAGGTACACCAGGATGAACGCGGTGCCGTACTTGAAGCTGGCGATCAACGCCACGGTCAGGCCCAGCAGCGAGGTCCACATCGACACGCGCTGATCGAACAACACCACGGATGTGAACGCACCGAGGCGCTTGACCCCCAGGCCGAGTGCGCGGGAGTTCTGCCGCAGGTTGTTGCCGTACCAGCGGAACATCAGCTTGCGACTGGCCTTGATGAAGCTCTTTTCCGGAGGATGCTCGACGGTGTTGATCGCGGCATCAGGCACGTAGAAGGTGTCGTAGCCCAGGCGCATCAGGCTGAACCAGCTGGACTTGTCGTCGCCGGTGAGGAACTTGAAACGACCCAGGCGCCAGTGTTGCAGCGAGTCGCTTTCCACGTCGGCGATGAATTCCGGGTTGGTGACCACGGTGGCACGGAACACCGACATCCGCCCGGTCATGGTCAGCACGCGCTTGGACAGGGCCATCGAGCACATGTTGATGTGACGCTGGGCGAAACGCAGCTTGTGCCACTCGCTCATGATGTAGCCGCCGCGCACTTCGCAGAATTCGTTGGTGGTCAGGCCACCGACGTTGCCGAACAGCTGGAACCACGGCACGGTCTTGCGCACGACGCCTTCGCCGAGCACGGTATCGCCATCGATCACGGCCACCACGGCGCGGTCGTCCGGCAGGTGACGGGAGATGGCGCGGAAACCGAAAGCCAGGCCATCGCGCTTGCCTGTACCGGGAATGCGCACGAAGTCGAGCTTCACCCGGGCAGGCGGATTCATCCGGCTCCACAGGCTCTTGACCAGCAGTTCATCGGACATTTCGACGATGGAGCAGACCACGGTGGTCGGCAACTCGCAGTCGATCGCTTCGCGGATCACTGAGCTGTAGACCTGCGCGGTGGTCAGGGCGTCGATACGGAAACTGGTGACCATCAAAAATACGTGGGACGGGTCCGCCGCCTTGCCCAGCTTGCGCACTTTGCGCCGCAGGTGCGGATAGACCACGTACAGGAACAGCATGCCGCGCAGGAAGTGCGTGGCACCCATCGAGTAGCGCCAGATACCGACGATACCGATCAGGAAAATGAAGTCCTTCGACTCGGAGTCGAACGTGGACACAGGCAGCGCCATGGCGATGCCCATCAGTAAACTTAGATAAAACAGCCAACCGGCGGCCTGGAGTAGGCCGTTCTTTAGCCTGTGCATAATCGGAATCCTAAAGTCAGTTGCAAGTCTCGCGCCCCTGTAGGAGCCGGCTTGTCGGCGATGGCGATCTCAGGTACGCCATCGCTGGCAAGCCAGCTCCTACAGATTTGCGGTGATCTGTAGGAGCCGGCTTGCTGGCGATCAGCTTGAAGCGCTTACAACCCGCCGGTTACCAGCAAATGCCTTCAGCCCGGCCATCCGTGCTGGTGGCCTTGGACATGAAGCCGACCAGGTCGATCACTTGCTTGCCGTGCGGGACGTTCTGCACCAGGGCGCGGAATTTCTCGTCACGGTTGCCGAGGATGATCACGTCGGAGTTGTTGATCACCGCGTCGAAGTCGGAATTGAGCAAGGACGAGACGTGCGGGATCTTCGACTCGATGTAGTCCTTGTTCGCACCGTGGACACGGGCGTACTCGACGTTGCTGTCGTAGATGCTCAGGTCGTAGCCCTTGCCGATCAGCATTTCTGCCAGGTCAACCAATGGGCTCTCGCGCAGGTCGTCGGTGCCGGCCTTGAAGCTCAGGCCCAGCAGCGCGACTTTGCGTTTGTCGTGGCTGGACACGATGTCGAAGGCGTTCTGCACCTGGGACTCGTTACTGCGCATCAGCGAGTTGAGCAGCGGTGCTTCGACGTCCAGGGAACCGGCGCGGTAGGTCAGGGCGCGCACGTCCTTGGGCAGGCAGGAGCCGCCGAAGGCGAAGCCTGGGCGCATGTAGTACTGGGACAGGTTCAGGGTCTTGTCCTGGCAAACCACGTCCATCACTTCACGACCATCGACGCCGACGGCCTTGGCGATGTTGCCGATCTCGTTGGCGAAGGTCACCTTGGTGGCGTGCCACACGTTGCAGGTGTACTTGATCATTTCGGCAACGGCGATGTCCTTGCGGATGATCGGCGCGTCGAGTTCTTCGTACAGCGATTGCAGGACGTCGCCCGAGGCCTTGTCGAACTCGCCGATGACGGTCATTGGCGGTTGGTCGTAGTCGGCGATCGCGGTGCTTTCACGCAGGAACTCAGGGTTGACCGCGACACCGAAATCGACACCGGCCTTCTTGCCGGAGCAGTCTTCGAGAATCGGGATGACAACGTTTGCCACGGTACCCGGCAGAACGGTGCTGCGGACCACGATAGTGTGACGGGTAGTCTTGTCGCGCAGGACAAAACCGATCTCGCGGCACACGGCCTCGATGTAGTTCAGTTCCAGGTCGCCGTTCTTCTTGCTCGGCGTGCCGACGCAAATCATCGACAGGTCGGTATCGCGAATCGCCTCGGCGAAGTTGGTCGTGCCGCGCAGACGGCCAGTCTCGATTCCCTGCGCCAGAAGTTCGCCCAGGCCCGGTTCAACGATCGGCGATTTGCCGGCGTTGATCATATCGATCTTGTCTTTGGCAACATCGACGCCAACGACGTCATGGCCCCGTGCAGACAGGCAACCGGCACAGACGGCGCCAACGTAACCCAAACCAAATATGCTGATGCGCATCGCAATTACCTCTCTATTATCAAGCCTGTTTTCATCGGGCCATTAGTTGGCCGAAGTTAAGGGTGTTCAGCGGTCATAGTGCACGGGCAACTACGGCTTATAGGCGCCACAGTGTCGCGTGCAGGCATTCAAAGTTTCGAGTGTCTAAACAGTTCACTCAAAGTGTGCGCAACTAGGCCTTATTGTTCTGATGTGCCTTGCCATGCAGCCGGTCTTCCAGTCAGAAGACAATGGGCAAAGGTCTTGCGCGCTCAAAGCCAGGCCGTGAGGCCTGTAAATCAAGCGGTTGGGTGCTCAGGGAAGCACGTTTATAGGGGGCGCAGCCTTGGCCTTGTAAGGGATAGTGATATGCGTATCTCCAGTCCTTAATGTGTTGCCCAAATCAGAGATCAGTCTGCCAAAGTTAATATGACAACTTGGCTGCGTAGATCTCTTCTCTGCGTAAGTTATCTCGTACACGCATTGAGAGATTCGTTACAGGTGGTATGAGCTACGCATTTGGACATAGTTCCAGCCCACCCATCGCGAATTTTGAAATTTCTTGAAATATTGAGAAAGATGGCACTGCTCTCATATTGATAGCACTTGCGATTTGGCCCTTTATATATTGGCTCAATGTCCTGTCTGGTAGTTTTGTGCCACTACTGAGAAAAATTTTCAGTGCCACTACAAAAAAAATCACTGACGTCCAGTGAAACAAAAGTTAGCAAATTGGGTGTTGGTTTTTTGGCGTCAAAGGATCGACGAATGGGGCGGGGGATTGTCGGACGATCAGGCATCGGTGCGCGACAGCTCATGAGTCGCGCACCGATCAGTTGCTTACTCTGAAGTGTGGTCGCGCAGGAACACCAGACTGTCTGGTTTAGACTGTTCGGCACTGTACCGATAGCCTTCAACGTCAAACTTTTTCAAGTCTGCCGGATCGTTGATGCGCTCTTCGATGATGAAGCGGCTCATCATGCCCCGGGCCTTTTTCGCGTAGAAGCTGATGATCTTGTACTGACCGTTCTTCAGGTCCTTGAAGTCGGTGTTGATGATGCGTGCCTTCAAGGCGCTGCGCTTGACCGCCGAGAAATACTCGTTGGAGGCCAGGTTGAGCAGCACGTCATCGCCCTGATCGGCCAGGGCTTCGTTCAACCACTCGCTGATACGTGTGCCCCAGAAGGCATACAGGTCCTTGCCCCGGGCATTGGCCAGCTTGGTGCCCATTTCCAGGCGGTACGGTTGCATCAGGTCCAGGGGGCGTAGCAGGCCATACAGGCCCGAAAGCATGCGTAGATGCTGCTGGGCGTAGTCGAAGTCGGCTTCGTTGAAGGTTTGTGCATTGAGCCCGGTGTAGACGTCGCCCTTGAAGGCTAGCAAAGCCTGCTTGGCGTTGGCCGGGGTAAAGGCGGGTGTCCAGCTACCAAATCGGGCGGCGTTGAGCCCGCCGATCTTGTCGGAAACGTGCATCAACTCGCTGATCTGCGCCGGGGTCAGGTCGCGCAATTGCTGGATCAGTTCCTGGGAGTGGTCGAGGTACTGCGGCTGGGTAAAGCGCTGGGTCGCCGGCGGTGTTTCGTAATCAAGGGTCTTGGCGGGGGAAATCACCATCAGCATGAAGTCGTCTCCTTTAATCGTGGCGGCGATTCTAGGGGGTTGTCATCGTTGACTCCAGCTATGGGTGTGATAGGTGATCGGTGGTGTCATGGGACAAGATCGCAGCCTCGCTTCGCGAGACAGCTCCTACGGGACCGCGTTGGCGTGAAATCGGAACATGCATTCCTGTAGGAGCTGTCGAGCGAAGCGAGGCTGCGATCTTTTGATCTTCCCGCGATATAGTGCCGCCCGGGTTTTGTTATGGAGACATCCCATTGCGTATCGTTTTTCTGCTCAGCGCCTGGCTGCTGGGCTTCGGCGTCATGGCGGCGCCAGGTGAAGTGGCCACGCTGGATCGCAGCACCTGGCCGGAAAAGCTCGACAACCCGACCCTGTTCGATGTCGCGTCGCGTGCCGAAATCCTCATGTTCGCCCGTGTGCTGCTGGCCAGTGAATCCCTGGACGAAGCGGCACTGGCGCAACGCCTGGGCCTGCGCACGATCAACCTGGAGTCGGTCAATCGTGTTCGCCAGCGTCTATGGCAACGCCTGTTGGCCAACTACAACTTCGCCCAACAGAGTTGCGACCAGGATGCCTCCTTCTGTTTCCTGGTCGAGGACATGGCCACCTTGCGCGAGCAGGCTGGCAAGTTCCAGCTCAGCGAAGACAGCTACTACATACGCTGGGCCGAACCAAGTCGCCTGTTCCACACCCAGTACCTGGATGAGCAACTGCGCAAGGCGGCACTGTTTCCGCAAACCAGCAGTGAAGTCGATCATTTTGGAGACTATGAGCGCAATGGCGACGCGATGCATGACCGGCTGTTCCTGTTGACGTTCGACAGCGCCGCCAATGCCGTGCCGGACAATACCGACTGGGTCGCCGAGTACTTGCGCAAGGCCAACCTGAGCGGCACGTTCTTCGTGCTCGGCAAGGACCTCCAGGCGCGCCTGGGCGAGCGCCCGGGGACCAGTCTGCAAGCAACCTGGTCAACCCAGTGCGTCGGTGTGCAGGGCTGGGAGTTTCGCTCCCACAGCCATTGGCAGGATTGGCAGGACTCGGTACGCCGCAGCGTCGAGCCGGCCAAGAACAAACTGCCGGAAAACTTCGTCCCCCTGTTTCGCCCGCCCGACGGCCAGCGTCGCGCCGACGCCGGCGCTTTCTTCAAAGCCCAGGGGTTGCAGGTCGCCTTGTGGGATATCGATGCCCAGGACGGCGCGGGCAAGCTCAAGGGCAGCCAGAGTGCGCAACGGGTGTTGACCCTGATGCTGCTGTGGCGCCATGGGGTAATCAATTTCAATGTGAAACAGGACGGGGTGAAAACGGCGTTGCCCTGGCTGATCACGCAAACGGCGCAAAGCGGGATCGGTTGGGAAGACTGTCAGGAAGGGTTCCGCTGAAAACGGCCAAAGCCCGGAAACATTGGGTAAGTGGCGATTTTTGAGGGGGTTTTGCTGCAGGTTGATCTCCGACTGTAAACAAGTGATGGCAGTCCGCCAAGGGCTTTTCGTCACTCTGCAAAATAAACTTCAAAAAAGCGTCAAAGTGCTTTTTTCTGTCATGGGTTTTGGAGTATTACGAAGACAGACCGCCGAAACCTGCAACACAGGTGGCGTCTTCCAAGACCCCGCATGTATGCAGAACACTTGAGTCCCCGCAGGTGTATTCGGTAGTCACTTCGAGGCGCAGCACCGCCAAGGTATTGCGTCCACTGGCTCTGACAAAGGTGACCGAGTATGGATGATCACGGACGTAGCTCTTCTTCCAACCAGCCAATCCTTTATGTACTCGATACCAACGTATTGATTCACGATCCAAACGCGCTGCTTAACTTCGAAGAACACCACGTCGCGATCCCGATGACCGTGCTTGAGGAACTCGACAAGCTCAAGAGCGGGCATCACAGCGTTGCCGCCGAATGTCGCCAGGCCATCAGGCTGATCGACAAGACCCTGGGTGATGCCTCGCCCGAGGACGTCGAGCAGGGCGTGCCGATCCAGCGGGGCAAGAGCGGGCCCAAGGGATTGCTGTCAATTCTGATGAGCAAGCAGGCTGAACCCCACATCGTTCTGCCTGAGCATCTGAATGACAACAGGATCATCAACCAACTGATCGACCTGCACGCACGCGAGCCGAAGAAGCCCGTGGTGCTGGTCACCAAAGACATCAACATGCGCCTCAAGGCGCGTGCCTGTGGGATCGCGGCCGAGGACTACAGCACCGACCAGTTGGTCGACGACGTGTCGCTGTTGCCTAATGGCTACCACAACATGAGCGGCTCCTTCTGGGACCGGGTAAGCAAGGTCGAGACCCGTCAGGACCACGGTCGCACCTGGCACCAGGTGCAGTTGATCGACAATCTGCCAGCCGTGCATATCAACGAATTCATCATCGATGAGCAGGGTTTCGTCGGCTGGATCAAGGAGATCGAGGAAGACAAACTGCTGATCCTGGACCTGCACCAGGAGCCCCTGCTGCACCAGGAAGCCTGGGGTTTGAAACCGCGTGACATCTATCAGAGCCTGGCGCTGTATGCCTTGCTTGATCCGGACATCCACTTGGTCAACCTGTCCGGTGCCGCAGGTTCCGGTAAAACCATCCTCGCGCTGGCCGCGGCCATCGAGCAGACCATGGTCAGCAAGCGCTACCGCCGCATCATCGCCACCCGCAGCGTGCAAGGCCTGGACCAGGAAATCGGCTTCCTGCCCGGCACCGAAGCGGAAAAAATGGAGCCTTGGCTGGGCGCTATCACCGACAACCTCGAAGCCTTGCACATGGATGACGAAAGCACCCATGGCAGCGTCGACTACATCCTCAGCAAAGTGCCGTTGCAGTTCAAATCCCTCAACTACATCCGTGGCCGCAGCTTCCAGCAGAGCCTGATCCTGATCGACGAATGCCAGAACCTCACACCGCACCAGATGAAAACCATCATCACCCGTGCCGGTGCCGGCTCCAAAGTGGTGTGCCTGGGTAACCTGGCGCAAATCGACACCCCTTACCTGTCCGCGACCAGCTCCGGGCTGACGTACCTGACCGAGCGCTTCAAGGACTTCCCTAACGGCGTGCACATCACCCTGCAAGGGGTGCCTCGTTCGATCCTGGCCGAATACGCCGAATCGCATCTGTAGCCACTTCACCCAGACCGGGCGGCCCCAAAAGCCGCCCGGTTTTTCATGCCCGACACAATTCCCCATTGTCGGAGCGAGCCTGCTCGCGAAGGTGTGTCAGTCGACACAGAGGTGCCTGATACGCCTTCGCGAGCAGGCTCGCTCCCACAGTGTTCTGTGGTGATCCGATAATCTCGCGTGCGGAAATCTGACCCACAGGTTTACAATCGGGACTCCTGATCAGGAGTAACCCCGTGCTGACTCATCTCGATTCCCAAGGTCGCGCCAATATGGTCGACGTCACCGAAAAAGCCGTGACGTTCCGTGAAGCGACGGCCCAAGCGCTGGTGCGCATGCTGCCCGAAACCTTGCAAATGATCGTAAGCGGCGGTCATCCCAAGGGTGATGTGTTCGCCGTGGCCCGCATTGCCGGCATTCAGGCGGCGAAAAAAACCAGTGACCTGATCCCCCTGTGCCATCCGTTGATGCTGACCGGGGTCAAGGTCGAGCTCAGTGCCGAAGGCGAGGACAGCGTACGCATCGTCGCGCGCTGCAAATTGTCCGGGCAGACCGGGGTCGAGATGGAAGCGCTGACGGCTGCCAGTGTCGCCGCCTTGACTATCTATGACATGTGCAAGGCCGTGGATCGTGGCATGACCATTGAAAGTGTACGGCTACTGGAAAAGGTCGGCGGCAAGAGCGGTCATTTTCAGGCGGATCCATCATGAACGTCACCGTGAAGTTTTTTGCTCGATATCGTGAAGCGCTGGGGTTGGACTCGATGAAGGTTCAAGGCGACTTCGCCACCGTCGATGACGTCCGCGCACTGTTGGCCCAGCGTGAGGGTGCCGAGGTATTGAGTGAGCAAAACCTGATGTGCGCCCGCAACGAAGACCTCTGCCAGCTCGATGAGCCGGTGAGCGATGGCGATGAAGTGGCGTTTTTCCCTACCGTGACCGGGGGCTGAGCCATGGCCATTCGCGTGCAATCGACCGCGTTCGATCCCGGTGCCGAAGTCAACGCCATGCACGATGCCAATGTCGGCGTCGGGGCGGTGGTGAGTTTTGTCGGCTATGTGCGCGACTTCAATGATGGCCTGGATGTCGCCGGGATGTTCCTCGAACACTACCCGGGCATGACCGAAAAGGCCCTTGGCAAGATCGCCACCGAGGCCGAGCAGCGCTGGCCCTTGCTCAAGCTGGAAGTGCTGCATCGCATCGGTGCCCTTGAGCCCGGCGAACCGATTGTCTTTGTCGGCACCGCCAGCGCCCACCGCCAGGCGGCATTCGACGCCTGCGCCTTTGTCATGGACTACCTGAAAACCCGCGCACCGTTCTGGAAGAAGGAAAACACCAGCGACGGCCCGCGTTGGGTCGAGGGGCGTGACAGCGATCATGCGGCGGCGGATCGCTGGAAGCAGTGACTCCGACGACTTCTGCAAGTACGCCTTCGCGAGCAGGCTCGCTCCCACAGGGGATTTTTGTCGAACACAGAATGTGTGTTCTTCAAAGTTCAAATGTGGGAGCGAGCCTGCTCGCGAAGGGGCCATCTGCAACATCCGATTTTCTCTTGACTCACCTCCCGACCAGAGGGTGATTTAAGAGCGCGGGCCGGATTGACGCCTAATACATAAAAGTCCAGTATGGATTTATAAGTACAAAAAAGGCTTCTCCCGTTTCTGCTCTTCTTCCATCTTGCCAAACCAACAACAACCCGCGAGAGAACGAACATGAAGAAATTCCCCCTCATCACCGGTCTGGCCCTGAGCTTGTTGGCGTGCAGCAGCGTGTTTGCCGCCGAGAAAACCCTGCGTATCGGCATCGAAGCGGCCTACCCGCCGTTCGCCTCCAAGACCGACAAAGGCGAAATCGTCGGTTTCGACTACGACATCGGCAATGCCCTGTGCGCGCAGATGAAGGTCAAGTGCGTGTGGGTCGAGGGCGAGTTCGACGGTCTGATTCCTTCCTTGAAAGTGAAGAAAATCGACATGGCGCTGTCGTCGATGACCATCAATGAAGACCGCAAGAAGTCGGTGGATTTCACCCACAAGTACTACTTCACCTCGTCGCGCCTGGTCATGAAGGAAGGCGCAGTCGTGGATGATCAATACAACAGCCTCAAGGGCAAGACCGTTGGCGTGCAACGGGCAACCACCACCGACCGCTACGCGACCGAAGTCTTCGAACCCAAGGGCGTCAACGTCAAGCGCTACAGCAACAACGAAGAGATCTACATGGACCTGGCAGCCGGTCGCCTCGATGCCATCTTTGCCGACACCATTCCGCTCAACGACTTCCTGTCGATGCCGCGCGGCAAGGGCTACGCATTTGCCGGCCCGGAGCTCAAGGACCCGAAATACGTGGGTGAGGGCGCGGGGATTGCGGTACGCAAGGGCAACACCGAGCTGGTATCACAGCTGAACGCCGCCATCGACGGCATTCGCGCCAATGGCGAGTACCAGAAGATTTCGCAACAGTACTTCAAGTCCGATATCTACGGCGACTGATCGATCGCTCCCGGGGCTTTCTCACGAAAGCCCCCGGTGCGCTGCAGATTCCCTGGATTTCGATGGTTTCAGGTTGAGGGCAAGTACGCTCGTCAGCACGATGATCATCCCGATGACGACCATGATCGAAGGGCGTTCAGCCAGGGCCACCGAGGCCATCAGCATGGCGGTGGGCGGAATCAGGTAAAGCGAAATGGACGCGCGGCTCACGTTGCTGTGCGCCAGTACATATGCCCAGGCGAGGTAAGCAAGGGCACTGGGGAAAATCCCCAGGATGAGCACCGCCAGATTGACCGATGCCGGGGCTTTCTGCACTTCACTCCACAACCCCGGTGCATACACAAGCAATAGAATGGTGCCCGACCAAAGGGTGTAGCACACCATTGTCAGCCCGTTGTAGCGATGGGAATGGCGTTTTTGCATGGCGAAATAAACACTCCAGGACAATGCCGCCAGCAGAATCAGAAACCCATGGGCATCCAGTTCACCAAGACCACGATCCCCCGTGACCACGACAGTGGCACCGAGCAAACCGCCCAGCACACAGACCCATTGCCAGTGGTTGACGCGCTCCTTGAGCACGAAATGCGCCAGTAACGTGCTGAACAGCGGCGTGGATTGTGCGAGGACACTCGCGGCGCCGGCGCTGACCTCTCGTTGGCCAAAGTTGAGGGCGATGTGGTGCAGACTAACAGCAAAGAATCCCAGGACAGCCAACAGCGGCAGGTCTTTCAGGCGAGGCAGGGAAATACCCATCACCCCTGCGACCCCGGCCATGAATGTCGAGGCGATGAGAAAGCGGATCAGCGCCAGATGACCGGGCTGGTAAGCCTCTAACCCGATGTGGATGCCAATGGGCGAATAGGCCCAGCAAAGGATGACGAAAAAAGCCGCCAGGACGATTCTAGCGCCAGGGCTTTTGGCGAAAGACTGGATCTTGCGCTGGATAAAATCCATAGACTGCCTGATTCCCCAAAGTGTGAAGGTGCGACTGGATGGCTCTCGCTCGAATTATCAAAACCATCCAGATTCACTACAAGTGACTTAAACTGACTCAAGCATTCACTTTGGGTGAGATATGGAGCTGTCCCAGCTGCGCATGTTCAACACGGTTCACCATCTCGGCAGCATCGCGCGTGCGGCTGAGGTGCTGCATTGCGTACCGTCCAATATCACTGCACGCCTCAAGTCCCTGGAGCGTGAACTCGGTACGCCGCTGTTTTCTCGCGATGGCCGAGGATTGCGGATCACGCCGGCCGGTGAAGTGTTTCTCGATTACACGACGAAAATCCTCGGCCTGGCCGAGGAAGCGTGCAGGGCGTTGGCCCCCGACGGTGCGCCAAGCGGTCCTCTGCGCATTGGTGCCATCGAGTCCAGTGCCACGGGACGCTTGCCGCGACTATTGGCCAAGTACCACGCGCTCTACCCAAAGGTGATGCTGGAGCTGAGCACCGGCACTTGGGCTCAATTGCTCGACGACACGCAACATCGTCGGCTGGATGGGGCGTTCGTAGCGGTGAACGTTGAACGCCCGGGACTGCAGCGGGAAGTGATGTACCGCGAAGATCTGATTCTCATCGCGTCCTCCTCCCACGGGCCTTTGCGCCAGGCGGCGGATCTGCAGGGCAAGGCGATTTTCATGTGGCCCCCGGGCTGCCCGTACCGCTTCGCACTGGAACAGTGGCTGCTGCGCCATGACCAGGTGCAACCGATTGTCAGCATCGCCAGCTATGGCACCATCGTTGGCTGTGTCAGTGCCGGTGCGGGCGTCTCGCTGGTACCCCGTGGAATCTACGAGCAGTATTGTCTCGGGGCAGGCTGCCAGGGATATGAATTCCCGGAACTGACGAGCATCGACAACCTTTTTTACTGGCACGAGAACGCAGGTCGGCACCCGGCTCGTGAGGCGTTTGTGAAGTTGCTGCAGGCCGAGTTCTCGGGGCCAGGGTCGTTACAGTTAATGTCTTCTTAACCGACCTGTCGTCTATTCCCACGATACCCGCTTGCACGCGCCAGGCTCTCAAAGGTCAAGGCCAGCGTGTAAACTGGCGGGCAATCGAAAGTCAAAAGGGAAACACGATGAGCGAGGAAACGATGCGTCTGGGCCGTGAGCGGCGCTACCTGGTGCTGTTGGGCATCATCTGCCTGGCGCTGATCGGCGGTGCGTTATACATGCAAGTGGTTTTGGGCGAGGCCCCGTGCCCATTGTGCATCCTGCAGCGTTACGCGCTGCTGTTGATCGCGCTCTTCGCTTTCATCGGTGCGGCCATGCGCACCCGACGCAGCATCACGGTGCTGGAGACCCTGGTGGTCATTTGTGCCCTGGCGGGCGTCGCGGTGGCCGGGCACCACGTCTATACGCAGTTCTATCCGGCCGTCAGTTGCGGCATCGATGTGCTGCAACCGATCGTCGATGGCTTGCCGCTGGCGAAGATCTTCCCGCTGGGTTTCCAGGTAGACGGTTTCTGCTCCACGCCTTACCCGCCGATCCTGGGGTTGTCCCTGGCGCAATGGGCGCTGCTGGCCTTCGTGCTGGTGGTGGTGCTGGTGCCGCTGCTGACGCTACGCAATCGAAAGTCGCTGCGCTGAAGTCATCCGATTGATGCCAAACGCCCCGGTCCTCGATGAGAGGGCCTGGGCGTTTTTGCGTTTCAGGGGGCAGGCAAGGACACCCTGATGCACGGCAATCAGGGGTGCGACAAGTCTGCGACATGTTGTCACATCGCGAGTGTCGCAGCGCGCTTTCGGGTGCCGGATTGGTGCAGTCTCCTGTAATGAAATTGGTGTGTTAGAGTGCCGCCGGTTTTTCGCCGGCCCAAAAGGAAGCAGGCAGTTTTAACAGGTTGTGGCGATTTGCCGAAGCCCTTGTCTCATCGGGGCCAGGGCGGCATTCAGGGTCGTTTCCGCACCTTCGATACTGTCTGAATTGCGGGTGGTAGCCCTACTTTTTTTGGTGTTTTTGTTGAGAATCAATTTCGATAAGATGCGCCACTTTTACAGAATTGGGTCAGGATTGTTGCGGGCTGGGATAAAAATTATTTCGGGATAAGACATGGTTTATAAAACGCTACATATCTACAATCGCCCGCACTGAATTCCCGGCACTGCTCACCCTGGCTCTGGTGCATGAATGGCACGAGGGTGTCGAGAGGCCTTCGGGCTTGATGCGACGCCCAGGTGTCGGTGCCTCCAACTATCCGCACCAAATGGAATTGGGCTGTAACAAGGCCTTTGACCACGAATTCGAATAAGAACTCACTGCTGGCCCAGGATTTGTCGAAACGCCTCTGACGCTCGACGGGCAAGCCCTTATTCAATCCAAGAAAAATGCCAACCCTTGGCAGGGTGAAGTGTTGGCGATCAAAACCCAACTGCATTGCGCAAGCTGCTTTAGAGGTCGTGAGATGAGTAAAAACAGGTACCCCAGACTACTAGGCTTATTGCCGCTGCTCGGCACGTTGTTGCTGGGAGGCTGCAACATGACCTTGCTCAATCCCACGGGCCAGGTTGGCCTGGAACAGCGAAACCTGATCATCACCGCAACGCTGCTGATGCTGTTGGTTGTGATCCCGGTCATCGTGATGACCTTCCTGTTTGCCTGGAAATACCGCGCATCCAACACCAAGGCGACCTACACGCCTAAATGGAACCACTCCACCAAGATCGAGATCGCGGTGTGGACTGTTCCGGTGTTGATCATCATTGCCCTGGGTTACATCACCTACAAGTCGACCCACGAGCTGGACCCGTACCGTCCGATCGAATCCGACGTGAAGCCTGTGACCATCGAAGTGGTCGCGCTGGACTGGAAGTGGCTGTTCATCTACCCGGAACAAGGCATTGCCACGGTCAACAAGATCGTGTTCCCGGCGCACACGCCAATCAACTTCAAGATCACCTCCGACGCCGTGATGAACTCGTTCTTCATCCCGGGCCTGGGCGGCCAGATCTACGCGATGGCGGGCATGCAGACCAGAATGCACCTGATCGCCGACCGCAACGCTGAAATGGACGGCATCTCCGCCAACTACAGCGGTGCCGGTTTCACCGGTATGAAATTCAAAGCGATCGCAACTTCCCAGGAAGATTTCGACGCCTGGGTAAGTGAAGTCAAAAAGGCACCTAAACAGCTTGAACAAGCTGAATACGCAGCCCTTTCCAAGCAGAGCCAGAACAACCCAGTCGAGCTCTACTCCTCGGTGACGCCGAACCTGTTCCAGATCATCGTCGACAAGTACGAAGGCATGAAACCAGGCCCGAAGGTCAAGCACGAGAAGAAAGAGAAAGAAGTGGCCGCTACGGACATGAACTCGCATTCAGCTGCCGGGGCAGAGGAGTAAACGATGTTTGGTAAATTAAGTTGGGAAGCGGTCCCATTCCACGAGCCGATCGTGATGGTGACCATCGCCATGATCGCGCTCGGCGGTCTGGCACTGTTCGCGGGTATCACTTACTTCAAGAAGTGGACCTATCTGTGGACCGAGTGGTTGACCTCGGTCGACCACAAGAAAATCGGCGTGATGTACATCATCGTCGCCATGGTCATGCTGCTGCGCGGCTTTGCCGACGCCATCATGATGCGTACCCAACTGGCCATGGCCACCGAGGGTTCGCCTGGCTACCTGCCACCTGAACACTATGACCAGATCTTCACCGCCCACGGTGTGATCATGATCATCTTCATGGCGATGCCATTCTTCACCGGCCTGATGAACCTTGCAGTGCCGCTGCAGATCGGCGCGCGTGACGTTGCCTTCCCGTTCCTGAACTCCCTGAGCTTCTGGCTGCTGGTTTCCGGCGTGGTGCTGATCAACCTGTCCCTGGGCGTCGGCGAATTCGCCAAGACCGGTTGGGTTGCCTATCCGCCGTTGTCGGGCCTGCAATACAGCCCTGGCGTGGGGATGGACTACTACATCTGGGCGCTACAGCTATCCGGCCTGGGTACGACGCTGACGGGGGTCAACTTCCTGGCCACCGTGCTGAAAATGCGTACCCCTGGCATGAAGCTGATGGACATGCCGATCTTCACCTGGACCTGCACCTGGGCCAACGTCCTGATCGTGGCTTCGTTCCCGATCCTGACCGCTACCCTGGCACTGCTGACCCTCGACCGTTACATGGATTTCCACATTTTCACCAATGAACTTGGTGGCAATCCAATGATGTACGTCAACCTGTTCTGGGCCTGGGGCCACCCTGAGGTTTACATCCTGATCCTGCCGGCATTCGGCATCTTCTCGGAAGTGATCTCTGCCTTCACCGGCAAGAAACTGTTCGGCCACCACTCGATGATCTACGCTTCGGGCGCGATCTCGGTACTGGGCTTCATGGTTTGGCTGCACCACTTCTTCACCATGGGTTCGGGTGCCAGCGTCAACGCCTTCTTCGGCCTGGCGACGATGCTGATTTCCATCCCGACGGGTGTGAAACTGTTCAACTGGCTGTTCACCATCTACCAGGGCCGTCTGCGTTTCACCAGCCAAGTGCTGTGGACCCTGGGCTTCATGGTGACCTTCGCCATCGGCGGCATGACCGGCGTACTGCTGGCCATCCCGGGTGCTGACTTCGTTCTGCACAACAGCCTGTTCGTGATCGCGCACTTCCATAACGTGATCATCGGCGGTGCGGTATTTGGCTACATCGCAGGTTTCGCGTTCTACTTCCCGAAAGCGTTCGGCTTCAAGCTGCACGAAGGCTGGGGTAAAGCAGCGTTCTGGTTCTGGATTTCGGGCTTCTTCGTCGCGTTCATGCCGCTCTATGCACTGGGCTTCATGGGCATGACCCGTCGTCTGAACGCCACCACCAACCCTGAGTGGGTGCCGTACCTGTACGTCGCCATGTTCGGTGCGGTGATGATCGCCTTCGGTATCGCCTGCCAACTGATCCAGCTGTACGTCAGTGTGCGTGACCGCAAGAAGCCAGAGAACATGTGCGAACACGGTGACCCGTGGAATGCCCACACTCTGGAATGGTCGACCTCGTCGCCACCTCCGTTCTACAACTTTGCCGTGCTGCCTAAGGCTGACTGCATCGACCCGTTCACCGAAGCCAAGGAAAACGGCACCGCGTACAAGGCTCCGGCCAAATACGAGCCGATCCACATGCCAAACAACACCGCTACCGGTGTGGTCATGGGGGCTCTGCTGACCGTGTTCGGTTTCGCGATGATCTGGCACATCTGGTGGCTGGCAATCGCGAGCCTGGTAGGCACTGTCGTCTACTTCGCGATCCACGCTGCACGTGACGACCAGGGCTATATGGTCCCGGTTGAAACGATCGAGCGCATCGAAGCCGAGCAGCACAAGCGTCTGGTAGCGGCAGGGAAAATCCCGGCCACCGCCACCCGTGTTGAAACCTCGTTGGAACAGGCTTAAACCATGTCGAACTTAGTGACCAATGTTGGACACGCCCATGGTGACCATGGGCACGATGACCACCACCACGACTCGGGCGAGATGACCGTATACGGTTTCTGGCTCTACCTGATGACCGACTGCATTCTGTTTGCGTCGATCTTCGCGGTGTACGCGGTACTGGTTAACAACGTAGCGGGTGGCCCGTCGGGCCACGACATCTTCGAACTGCCATACGTACTGGGCGAAACCGCTCTGCTGCTGTTCAGTTCGATCACCTACGGCTTCGCCATGCTGGCGTTGTACAAGGGCAACAAGAAGGCGGTGCTGACCTGGCTGGGCATGACCTTCCTGTTGGGCGCAGGCTTTATCGCGATGGAGATCAACGAGTTCCACATCTTGATCTCCGAAGGCTACGGCCCTAGCCGTTCAGGCTTCCTGTCCGCGTTCTTTACCCTTGTCGGTACTCACGGTCTGCACGTGTCCGCCGGTTTGATTTGGATGGCGATCATGATGTATCAGGTGCAGAAAAAGGGCCTGACGTCGACCAACAAGACCCGTCTGAGCTGCCTGAGCCTGTTCTGGCACTTCCTGGACGTGGTGTGGATCTGTGTATTCACCGTTGTTTACCTGATGGGGACTCTGTAATGGCTAATGCACACTCCCATGACAGCCATGATGCTGGCCACGGCAGCGTAAAGTCGTACGCCATCGGCTTCATCCTGTCGGTGATCCTGACCGTCATCCCGTTCGGTCTGGTGATGTACCCGAGCCTGCCGAAGGCCACCACGCTGGCAATCGTTCTGCTGTTCGCAGTGATCCAGGTGATCGTTCACCTGTATTACTTCCTGCACCTGGACCGTTCCATCGCTCAGCGTAACAACGTGATCGCTTTCGTCTTTACGGCCATCGTGATCGTGCTGCTGGTTGGCCTGTCGCTGTGGATCATGTTCAGCATCCACACGTACATGATGGCGAAGTGAGGTAGACCCGATGTCGCTCAAGCACTTTATCCAAATCACCAAACCGGGGATCATTTTCGGTAACGTGCTTTCTGTGGCAGGCGGGTTCTTCCTGGCCTCGAAAGGGCATGTCGATCTGGCCGTGTTTCTGGCAGCCATGATCGGCACTTCCCTGGTCGTCGCCTCCGGTTGCGTGTTCAACAACTGCATCGACCGCGACATCGACATCAAGATGGAACGCACCAAGAACCGAGTGCTGGTCCAGGGCCTCATCTCCCTGAAACTGGCCCTGATCTATGCGACCGTCCTGGGTGTTCTCGGCGTTGCGTTGTTGTACAAAGTAGCCAACCCGTTGGCTGCTTTGTTCGCCGTGATCGGCTTCGTGATCTACGTCGGCTTCTACAGCCTGTACCTCAAGCGCAAGTCGGTTCACGGCACGCTGGTGGGCAGCCTGTCTGGCGCCATGCCGCCGGTGATCGGTTATGTCGCGGTGAGCAACACCTTCGACATGGCCGCACTGACCCTGCTGGTGATGTTCAGCCTGTGGCAGATGCCGCATTCCTACGCCATCGCGATCTTCCGCTTCAACGATTACCTGGCCGCATCGATCCCGGTGCTGCCAGTGAAGCGCGGAATCCAGGTGGCCAAGAAGCACATCCTGATCTACATCCTGGCCTTCCTCGTGGCGACCTTGATGCTGACCTTCAGCGGCTACGCCGGCATGAGCTACCTCGCCGTCGCGGCAGCCATGGGCATGTACTGGTTGTACATGGCCTGGACCGGCTACAAGGCAGTGGATGACACGGTCTGGGCACGTAAGCTGTTCGTGTTCTCGATCTTCACCATTACCGCGTTGAGCGTGATGATGTCCCTGGACTTCAAAGTGCCGACCGAGTTGCTGCTGACGTACGCGCCTTAAGCGTCGGACGCTGTAAAGAAAAGCCCCGCCTTCGAGAGAAGAGCGGGGCTTTTTGTTGGCCGAAATGTCATCTGTGGCGAGGGGATAGCGGTTGTCGGTTATTTGTGTGGCTTGTCCAGTAACCGGAAAAACCGCTCCCGCACCTGCACATGATCACTGTGCGCCACGTTGAAACGCAGAAACCGATTGCCGTCCGCCGCTTTGCTGAGCATGGTCCCCGGCGCCAGCACCAGGTCGATTTCCAGGCCTTTGCGGGCCAGTGCCTCGGCTTCAAAGCCATCGGGAAGCCGCGTCCAGATGTACAAGCCTTCTCCAGGCAACGACGATACCGAACACCCGGCTTCGCCCAGCCACGCCGCCACCCGGCTGTTCGACTCATAGAGCCGGTCCACCGTACGACGCATGTGCTTGGCATAGCTGCCATCGCTGAGCATGGTGCAAATAATCTGCTCGGCCATTTCCGAGGTCATGCCACCGCAGGCCATTTTCAGGGTCACCATCCGCGCCGCGAGTTGTGGGGACAGCACCGCGAAGCTGACGCGGCTGTTGGCGGTCAGGGTCTTGGAGAAACCCGAGACGTAAGACACGTTGTCCAGCCCGCTCGCGGCCAGGCGCGGCGTTCGGCGTTGCTGCATGTCGCAGTACAGATCATCTTCGACGATGTGGAAATTGTAGCGATGGCTCAGTTCCACCAAGCGGTAGACCTGCGCCGAGGTGAACGAGTGCCCGGTCGGGTTGTGCAGTGCATTGTTGGTCAAGTAGAGCACGGGACGGTGGGCGATCAGCAACTGCTCCAGGGCATCAAGGTCCATGCCGTCGCAATCGCGGCGGATGGTGATGACCTTGGCGCCGTGCCAGGCCAGGTTGGTGTGCATCGTGAAGTAACAGGGATCATCGAGCAGCACCGTGTCGCCGGGCTTGACCAGCAGGCGCATCAGCATGTCGATGGCTTGTACGGTGTTGGCGGTGGTAATGATCTGGTCGACTGGCGCTTCGATGCCCAGGGTCGACATCTTGACCCGCAAGGCCTGGCGCAACGGCAGGTAGCCGCTGGCGTTACCGTATTCGCCCATGCGCAGTGACGTTGCGCGAAGTGTGCCGCGCACAGCCTTGAGCAACTCTTCGGCAGGCAACCATGAAGACGGCAGAAAACCGGCACCCGGACGCAGCGCACCGTTGTCCTGCAAGACCGCGCGGCGGACCACGCTGAGTGTGTCCTGGGGCAACAGGTCGGGGCCGGCGTTGGTCTGGGCGGTGGTGCTCGAACGGTGCACGTAATGCCCCGAGCCCTGGCGTGACACCACCAGCCCCTTGGCGCGCAAGCGATCGAGAGCGTCAACCACCGTGGACTTGCCCACGTGCATCAGGTCGGAGAGTTCGCGAATCGGTGGCAGCCTGGAGCCGTGGGGCAGTCCACCCTTGCTGATCGCCACCGTCAACTGATCGACGATCTGCTGCACCAGCGGCACACCCGGCTGGAACTCGATAGCGGCGATCACTGCTCGCTGAGCGTGCATTTTACTGGTCTCTCCGGCAGTAAAGTTCGTTCGATTCTATACGAACTTGCTCTGATCAAGACAAGCATCTCTTTCTACCATCGCTTTACAGACTTTCTGGATGGTCGGCCTATGCCGGTCGATCCATGCCAGGTTCGTGAGGTGTTGCATGAGTGTCGAAACAACGGTCGTCGTGGCGAAACCGGTGATCAACCTGCGGTTGTTCACTATCCGGATCATCACTGCCGTGTCGCTGTTCGCGGTGCTGGGCAAGGCCAACGTCTGGCTCGATACCGCCACCAACAGCATCCTGGCCCTGGGTTATCGGGCCTTGTTGCTACTGTTGCCATTGACGTTGCTGGTCCTCGGTCGCCGCTCCTTGAGCGTCACGCTGCTGTGCGCCGCCCTCGGGCTGATATTACTGGCGGTCACCAGCAACCAGGGAGTGGTCATGTTTGCCGCGGCGTTGTTTGCCTACGGCATTGCAATTGCCGGCTACCTGATTAAGAGCGAGGCGGCCCAGACCAAGGAGGGCGCCGCCTACAACCGCGTCGCCATGAACATGGGCAGCCTGCTGGCAGGGTTGATCCTGTTGTCGCCGTTGCTCACCCCGACCCTGTTTTTCCTCGGCGCCGCCGGGTTCGTCCTGTTGTGCCTACCGATCGCCATGGGCGCGACGTTCACCTGCGACCCCGTGGTTGCCCGTCCCGCCAGCCAGGATGGCAGCGGCTGGCGCAACAAGCTGCCGTGGGTCATCGCCGGCGTCATCATGGGCATCAAGCTGTTCGGCGTGTTCTCGATCCTGCCCCAGGCGATCCTGCTCAAGACCGGCGAGCTGCCGGCCTGGTATGGCCTGATGCTGATCCTCAACAGCGCCGTGGTGGTGTTCGCGCAAGTACCGGTCATGAAACTGATCGAGAGCACCGGGCGCTTCAAGGTGCTGACGGTGATCGCAATCATCGTCGGCGGTTTTGCCGTGCTGTCTTCGCCTGCCGCGTTCCACGTCGAAACCCTGGTCGGCGCACTGATCTGGGTGGCGCTGCTGTCCATCGCCGAGTGCGCCTTCAGTCACCTCGATTACTTCTCGGTCAAGCAGAACAACATGTTCGTCAAGGAAGTGTCCCTGGGCGTCGGCGCGGGGTTGACCGTGTTGATCATGCGGGTCGCGCCACCGCCCTACAACGCATTGGTACTGGCGGCCATCGGCGCTGGCGGGATCCTGGCCTGGTACTGGCTCAACCGTCGATCAATCGCATTGCATGACTGAGTCATCGCTGTTCCGGTTTTAACTTTGCAAGTCGGGGGCATTATGAATACGACTTCATGCGTAGTAGTGGTGGGGTACAACGGCAGTCGGGTTCACGATATCCAGAAGCTGCGTGACCTGTGCAAGTCGCTGTACGACGCCAGGCTGATCCTGCTGGTCGAGCAGGTCCAGCCCCATGACGACCAGGTGGCGGATCACGTTTGCAGCACTTCACTGGCCGAACAAGACGTTGCGTCATCCCTCGAACTGGTGGTGGGGTGCCTGAATGCCGATCGCTGGAAGCTGATCGGCGTGCTGCCGTTTTCCGACCGTGGCGTGCTGCTCGGTTCGGCGCTGGCCAGTCATTTCGGCTTGCCCGGTATTTCTCCCGTCGAGGCCAGGGCCGGGTTGGATAAACAGATTTTCCGCCAGCTCGAAGCGTCGGCCACCACGGCTCCCGAAGATTACCGGCCGGTGGTTTCCAGCCGTATCGAAAGCCTGCCGGAACTGCGTCAGCGAGTGATCGAACTGGGCGGCAAGGCTTTCATCAAGCCAGCCTGCGAAGGTGCCAGTCGAGGCTGCCGGGTCATCCGTCACCCGTCCGAATGCGACGACGCGTGGCAAGCACTCAAGCCCTATCGCGAGGGCGGCATCGTGCTCGAGGAACTGATCCAGAATGCCCGGGAATACAGCTGGGATTCTGTCGCCGGGAGCACCTGGATCACCGAAAAAACCACCACCGACGGTGCCTACCGCGCCGAGATCCAGCAAGTGGTGCCCGCACCGTTGGCGCCTGAGGTGCAGGCTCGACTGAAGGCTGCCGGCCAGCACATGGCGGGGTTGGTTTCCCAGGACAACGGTGCCTGGCACAACGAAGTGTTCTACAGGGCCAATCATCGCACCTCGGCCGTGGAAACCAACATGCGCCCCGGTGGCATGCACATCTGGGACCTGGCGCGCCAGGCGTTCGTCGATTTCGACCCGTGGGAGCGTTGGGTCCGCTGGGCCGTGGAAGGCCAGGTCGATAGCCAGGACCCGGTACCTCGCGGCTACTGCGGCATACGCCTGCTGCGGGCGACCACGGGCGGCATCCTGCGAGATGTACCAGACATCCCGTCCCTGGCCCGCTCGCTGAATATCGATCTGCTGGATTCGGTGGTGAGCAAACGCATCGGCGAACCGGTCAGCGCGCTGGTGAAAGACAACTTCTCGTTTATCGGCCACATCGTGTTGTTCAACGAAGACTACGAGCGGCTCAGCCATGACCTGTTACGCCTGGCCGAAACGATTGAAACGAACATCGGGATCACCAGCCTGGCGTCTTCTGCAAAGGCGGTGTGTTGAGTGTCAGGGATCGATGTTTTTTGCAGTATTGATCAAGAGGTTCGGTAAATGATTGAGCACATGACTTGTGACGAGCGCTTCATCGCGCTGGCGAAGGAATTCGACTACGACATCTACGGTGAAAACAGTGTAGGTGGGCATTACGCTCCGCTGATCCGTCATCACGACGAGTTGTATGTCAGCGGCATGGTGCCGCGGGTGAATGGCAAGATCCAATTCCCTGGGCGCGTCGGCCTGGACCTCGACATGGCGGATGCGCAAGCGGCCGCCAGCCTCTGCGCGATGCGCGGGTTGGCGTTGATCGTCGACGCCATCGGTTCGCTGGACAAGATCAAGTCGTTGATAAGGATCACGGTGTATGTGAAATCCACGGCAGATTTTGTCGACCTCAGCGATGTGGCCAACGGCGCCTCGGATGTTTTCAGTCACGTACTCGGCGATGCCGGGAAACATACGCGCACGACCGTCGGTGTTTATCAATTACCAAAAAATGCGGCAGTAGAAGTGGACATGATCGTAGCGTTACGACCTTCGGCGTTATAAGTAAGGGGTGTTCGGCTTTACAGCGATTAATTGTTCGCCTAAGGTCGAGTGACTCAACGCTGAAGAATAAGTTGGAAGGCGAGCATGAATAACGTTCAAGGTGCGTTCTTTTCCTATAAGGACTTTCGTCAAAGTCTGGTTCGCCAGCCGATCAAGCCACGGGTGTGGAAGGAAGTTGAACTAACGGGAATACGTCAGAGCCTTGAGGACAGCGATGTCGATATTGTCGCGCTGGCCCACGACAACAGCCTCGATGGCTGCTCGCTGACGCCTGGCATGGCCGTGTCCATGCAATGGTTGATACCGGGCGCGCAGCTCCAAGGTCATGATCATTCGTGGTGGCACCTGTTCATCATCCAGAGCGGTAACGGCACCTTGACCCTGGGGGATGCCGAGGCCGTGTGCGTCGGCAGTGGGGACGTGCTGCTGGTGCCGGCCTGGACCCGCCACGGCTTCGTCAACACCAGCACCACCGAGCCGCTGGCCATGCTCAATATCAGCAATATGCCCCAGGCGCTGCTACTCGCCAATTGCACCGACAACGTCGGCCTGATCCCCCGCCAGCTGTAAATCCCCCTTCATTACACACGAGGGAGTCCGCGTTCGCGGACTCCCTTTTTTCGTTTCTGTCGTGCCCTCGATAAGCCCTTGGCGATGCGAATTTTCGAATTTCTGTATCGATGCAAACGGATAATTTCTGTATCTGTTCAGCGTTCGATCAACTTACTACGATCGACTCGAATGCAACGGATTAATGTGCTTAGTGCAAGGGAGCGTTCCATGGAAAATAACAGGATTAAACTTTATGTCGGCGCGGATTTTGTCAGCGCGTTTGCGATGTCAGCGTTTGTAGCGCTCAAGGAGAAGCAACTTTCATTTGAACTTGTCACGCTGGATTTAAAGGCGCGAGAGAACTATCAGGCGAAATATCGAGATATTTCACTTACCTGCAAGATTCCTACATTAGTTCACACAGGTTTTGCGCTTTCAGAGTCTTCCGCCATCGCCGAATACCTCGAGGAACTCGCGCCAGGGCATGCACGGCTTTTCCCCCAGGACCTCCAGCAGCGCGCCCGGGCCCGTCAACTCCAGGCCTGGCTGCGCAGCGATTTGCTGGTGATCCGCAAAGAGCGCCCGTTTGACCTGGTGTACTTCGGCAAGAAGGACGCGCCGCTCTCCGACGATGCCAAGGCCGCGGTCGAACGTCTGTTCTTCGTCGCCGAGCGCTTGTTGGAGGAGGGCGCCGAGCACCTCTTCGGCGACTGGAGCATTGCCGATACCGACCTGGCGATCATGCTCAATCGACTGGTCGCCAATGGTGATCAAGTCCCGGCGCGACTCGCCGCCTATGTCCGTCGCCAGTGGGATCGCGACAGCGTTCGGGCATGGATGGACATAGAGCGCAAAGCGCCGGCCATCGCACCCGCGGTGGTTTAAGGCGACCGTCAGGGCAATCACCAGGAGCGCTGCCATGCAAGGACTGTCGGAGCACGAACGCTACAAACCCTACAACGCTCGCACCATTCGCGACACACCGTATTGGCACAGGCTGACGCCGCAGTTGCAGGAAGCCATGACGGTCGTGGCCCGGGTCATGCCGTTTCGCACCAACGAATACGTGCTGGGAACGCTGATCGACTGGAACAACATCCCGGACGATCCGATCTTCCGCATGACCTTTCCCCACAAAGACATGTTGCTGGTCGATGAATATGACTCGCTCAAACAACTGATCGAGCAGGATGACGCCGCTGCGATCAAACGACGGATCGAGGCGATCTGGCTGCGCATGAACCCCCACCCGGCCGGGCAACTGACGCACAACGGCGCGACCCTCGACGGAAAAGTCTTGCCGGGCATTCAGCACAAATATCGCGAGACCGTGCTGTTTTTCCCCGGTGCCGGTCAAACCTGTCATGCCTATTGCACCTTCTGTTTCCGCTGGGCGCAGTTCATCGGCGAGGAGGAGCTCAAGTTCAACGCGCGGGAATCCCAAGAGCTGCTGAGCTACCTGCGTGTGCACACGGAAGTGACCGACGTACTGGTCACCGGTGGCGATCCCCTGATCATGAACACCCGCTCGCTGGCCGGGTACATCGAGCCGCTGCTGGAGCTGGCGCATCTCAAGAGCATCCGCATCGGCACCAAGTCGGTGGCGTACTGGCCGCAGCGGTTTGTCAGCGACAAGGACGCAGACGAGTTGCTCGAGCTGTTCCGGCGGATCGTCGCGGCGGGTAAAAACCTGTCGATCATGGGGCACTACAACCACCCGGTAGAGATTCGCCAGGACATCGCCCGGCACGCCGTCGAACGTATTCGCTCCACGGGTGCGACCCTGCGCATGCAGGCGCCGGTGATCCGCCATATCAACGAAAACCCCGCCGATTGGGCGGATCTCTGGACCGAAGGCGTACGGCTCGGTGCAGTGCCGTATTACATGTTCGTCGAGCGCGACACCGGCCCCAGCCACTACTTTGCGATGCCGCTGGCCCGTGCGTTCGAAATCTTCCAGGCAGCGTACCGCACGGTCTCGGGCCTGGCGCGAACGGTGCGCGGGCCGTCGATGAGCACCTTCTACGGCAAGGTGTTGATCAATGGCATCGAGACCGTCGCCGGGGAAAAAGTCTTCGTGCTGCAGTTCCTCCAGGCCCGGGACCCGCAATGGGTATTGCGGACCTTCTATGCGCGCTTCGATCCGCAGGCCACCTGGTTCGATGAGCTGCGTCCGGCCTTTGGCGAACGAAGCTTTTTCTTTCAGGCCGAGGCTGAGCTGTTGCTGGCGCCAACGCCTGAGTTGATACCGGTCCTGCTGCAAACGGCCTAGGACGACACTTGATTATTGGGGAGACAAGGACATGAGCGGTATCCCGTTTGATCAGCGCGAAGGATTGATCTGGCTCGATGGCGAATTCGTCGAGTGGTCCCAGGCGCGCCTGCATGTGCTGACTCACGGCTTGCATTATGCAAGCACCGTGTACGAGGGCGAGCGCGTGTATGACGGCAAGATCTTCAAGTTGCGCGAACACACTGAGCGTTTGTATCGCTCGGCGCAGCTGATGGATTTTGCCATCCCCTTCGAACCCGCCGAGCTGGAAGCGGCCAGCCATCAATTGCTGCAACGCAACCAGGTGAACGACGGCTATTTGCGCCCGGTGGCCTGGCGCGGCAGCGAGATGATTTCCACGTCGGCGCGTTTCAATCGCGTGCATGTGGCGATCGCCTGCTGGCAATGGCCGAGCTATTTCGACCCGGCCGCGCGCATGGCCGGCATCCGTCTGAAGACCGCCACCTGGCGTCGTCCGCCTCCCAGCAGCAGTCCCTTCGAAGCCAAGGCGTCCGGGCATTACCAGATCGCCACGCTGAGCAAGCACGACGCCGAAAACACCGGCTACCACGACGCCTTGATGCTCGACTGGCGCGGCCATGTGGCCGAAGCCACCAGCGCTAACGTGTTCTTCGCCAAAGGCCGGACCTTGCACACGCCGGTGCCTGACTGCTTCCTCGACGGCATTACCCGCCAGACCGTCATCGAACTGGCCCGTGCCCTGGATTACCAGGTCATCGAACGCACGATATTGCCCACGGAACTGGGCGACTTCGACGAGTGTTTTCTCACCGGTACCGCCGCTGAAATCACCCCGGTACAGAGCATCGATGAGCAGCGATACCGACCGGGCACCGCCTGCAGTGAATTGATTGCCGCTTACACCTCAACCGTAAACGCCTGATAAACCGCCAGGAAACTCACCATGTCAGACCAAGGGATTGTTGCGTCCACACCTTATGTTTCGCTGGGCCATCGCCATGAAGAATTGTCGAATCGTGGCTGGACCGTGCTGACGCCAGGGGAATTTGCCCACGATGTCGCGGGAACACTGCATGAGTTCGGCCCGATCATTCCGCAGTTCAATGGCCAGATAGCTTTCGCCATCACCCGCAAGCCGGGCTACGAGGACTTGCCGTACTCCCAGAGCATGAACGGCATCGGCCCTCACACCGAAGCGCCGGTGTACGGCCCGCCACCGCGTTACCTGGCGTTGCATTGCCATAAACAGGCGACCTGCGGTGGCGGTCACACCGGGCTGGTGGACGGCTATGCGTTCTTGAGATCGCTTGAGCGATCCGAACCGGAACTGCGCAAGTGGCTCGACGATACGCCGGTGGAATTCGTCGCCACTGCCAAGCCCGGCGAACCGGCGCAAACCCGGGTCAGGGAATACATCCTGACACCGACCGAGGAAGGCGATATTTTCCGCTTCAGCTACAACCAGTTTCACTACGGCGATGTGAATCCGTCCAAGGAAGCCTTGCAGCAATCACAGGTCGCCGACAACGACTCGCCGCTTGCCAGGTTTGCGGTGCTCGGCGAAGCGTACTTCGTCGAAAACAACATCCCGGTGCTGATTCCCGACGGATGCATGCTGATTTGGGACAACTGGCGGATGATTCATGCTCGCAGCCGATACACTGACCCGGCGCGCCACCTGACCCGCTACTGGCTGGCCTGATTTTTCCGTCGCCCTTCTTTTTCAGCGTACCCCCAGGGGTACGCGTTTACAGGTATCGCGTCATGCAAACAGCAATCGAGATCGCCCAGGTCGATCATCAACTGATCGTACGGCTCAATCAGGCCTGGATCAAACGCGCCGCAGTCTGCTCGCCGGACAAGGCCCAGATCAACGAAGTGTTCGACCCGGCACGCCCGGATTACCCGGAGTGCATGGTGCCGTTTTTCCATCATCCGACATTCCAGGCCTTGAGTGATGAGCTCAAGAGCAAGGTGGTGACCTGGGGTTGGATCGGCTACAACCTGCGCACGGTCACCGCCGAAGAGCTCGTGGTGAACCCGGCGCTGAGCGTCATCGCCAATCAATACCTGGGCAAGGACGACTGGCATTTTCGCGAAGCGATGCAGCAGACCCTGATCGACGAGCACTACCACACGCTCATGCACCTGCGGGCCATCGAGCGGACCAAGCGCGATCGCGCACTGGACCAGGACCTGGAGTTGCCGCCGTCGGTGACTTACCTGCGCCTCAAGGCCCTGCGCGAGGAACTGCCCGAGCCATGGCAGCGCGACCTGGCGGCGATCACCTTTGCGGTAGTCGCCGAGATCAGCGTCAATGCCTATCTCGACCTGCTGGCGGACGACCAGACCATCCAGCCGCAAAACCGCCGCGTGGCCGAGCTGCACAACCGCGACGAATACGCCCACAGCAAGGTGCTGGCCGAAGTCGCCAAGGTGATGTACGCCAACATGCAGCCAGTCCAACGGGAATTTTTCGCCCGCAACCTGTCGGTGGCGCTGAGTGCTTTTATCGCCCAGGACTACTCGATGTGGGAGGCGATCCTCACGCAGCTCGGGGTCGAGGACGCGCAGGCAATCATTGCCGACACACGCGAGAGCAACAGGAACGCGACGATCATGCGCGACTACAGTGGCCTGCATAAGCTGGCGCAGGACCTGGGCATCAGCGAGCAGATCGACTTCGATTTTCGTCCGACCCTCAAAGCCACCGCAGCCGCCTGAACCTGGAGGTGCCCATGTCCGTTCCCATGTACGAAGTGTTCGCCCTGCGTGTCGGCGCCAACGCGCAGCGCACTGCCCGGGAGAACTTCCTCTACGACGCCTGCTGCGGCGATCCGAATGCGCCGATGCCGCTGGACTATTACTTCTGGGTGATTCGCAACGAGCACCAGGTGATCGTGGTCGACACCTGTTTTCAACCGGCCACGGCGGACCGGCGCAACCGGCAGATGTATCGCCTGCCGCAAGACTCCCTGCGGCAACTGGACATCGATCCGGCGCAGGTCGAGCACCTGATCCTCACGCACCTGCACTGGGATCACGCTGGCAACCTGGGGCTGTTTCCCAAGGCCACGGTGCATTTGCAGGAAGCGGAACTGCGTTTCTGCACCGGACCGAAGATGACCCATCACACGGTGAACAAGACCTATGAGGTCGAGGATGTGATGTCGGCGCTGCCACCGCTGTTCGAAGGAAGGATGCGTTTGCACAACGGTACTGTCGAGGTGCTGCCGGGAGTGACACTGCACGCGGTGGGCGGTCACACACCCGGCAGCCAGGTGGTGCGGGTGAACACTGAACGGGGCTGGATCGTGTTGGCATCGGACGCGGCGCACTTGTGGGTGAACATTCGCGAGCGCAGTCCGTTTCCGATCATCGATGACCTGGCGCAGTCACTCGAAGCGTTCAGTGAAATCGATCGCCTGGCCGACAGCGAAGACCACGTCATCCCTGGCCACGACCCGCTGATCGCCGAACGTTTCCCGCATTGGAATGACGACCCGCATATCATTTGCCTGCACCAACCGCCACGTTGACCCTGTAGGAGCTGCCGCAGGCTGCGATTTTTGATCTTGTTTTTTTAAGATCAAAAGATCGCAGCCTGCGGCAGCTCCTACAGGGTTCTGGTCAGCTCTGGCTCTTGAGGAGGCGGCCCAGGGTCTGCAGTGCCTCATCGATCCTCGGTGAATACGGCGCTCCACAGCCGATGCGCACAAAATTCGTGAAACGCTTGGCGTTGGAAAAGATATCCCCAGGTGAAATCTGGATGCCGAGGCTCAGCGCATCATGAAACAGCCCCATGGACGAATGCCGAGCCGGCAACTCCACCCATAGCAAGGTGCCGCCCTGAGGGTGGGTCACGCGGGTGCCCTCGGGAAAATAACGCATGATCGCCCCGCTCATTTGCTCGCGCTGCTGGGTCAGGGTTTTTCTCAAGCGACGCAGGTAGCGTTCGTAGGAGGGCGTACCCATGAATGCACTAACGGCCAGTTGCGACAGCTTCTCGCAGCCACGGGTTTGCGTGTGCTTGAGCATTTCCACGCGATCGTGCCATTTGCCAGCGCTGATCCAGCCCAGGCGCAGGCCCGGGGCGAGGGTTTTGTTCAGCGAAGCGCAATAGATCACATTGTCGGTGCGGTCCCAGTGCTTGAGGGTGGACAGCGGTTGCTCGGTGTCCACCAGGTCACCGTAGGTGTCGTCCTCGATCAGCACCGTATCGTGCTCGGCACAGAGCTTCACCAGCCGTGCCTTGTGGGTGTCGGGCATGATGCTGCCCAGCGGATTGTGCAGGTTGGGCATGACGATCAGCGCCTTGATTAGCTCTGGCCCTTGCAGCAGGTGTTCAAGGGCCGGCAGGTGAATCCCGGCATGGGTCGAGGCTGGGACTTCCAGCACCCGCAGGTTCAGGCTTTCGAGAATTTGCAGCAGGCCGTAGAAGGTCGGTGACTCCACGGCCACGGTATCGCCGGGACGGGTCACGGCACGCAATGCCAGGTTGATCGCTTCGGTGGCGCCGTGAGTGATCACAATGCGTTCGGCCGTCAGGTTGGTTTTGACGGTCAGCATCCGGCGGGCAAGGACGTTGCGCAGTGCACTGTTGCCGCAGGTCGAACTCGTGGTATCGAACAGATGCTGGTCCAGGCGCAACGCCTTGATCATGTTGTCCTGCAAGGTCTTGAGCGGATAGAGCTGCGGCGCGCAATAGGCACTGGCGAAATTGACCTTCACCGTGGCGCGCTGGCTGGCCTTCAGGACCGAGGAAACCTTTTCATGAATGCCCACGTACACCCCACTCTCCAGTGCCGGGGGGTGGGCGATCGGCTTGGGTCCGGGCGCAGTGTCGGGCTGGCGAATGTAGTTGCCGGAGCGCGGTCGGGCTTCCAGCACGCCATGGTCTTCGAGCTCCCGACAGACCTGTACGGCGGTGGACAGGCTGACGGCGTGTTTTTCCATCATCAGGCGAATCGAGGGCAGGCGCTCGCCGGTCTTCAGGGTGCCGCTGCGGATTGCGTCCAGGTAGTGGTTGGCCAACTGACGGTACAGGGGTGGCGTGTTCATGATGACCTCAGCAGTCGCACCACTGAGGTCTTGGGCTGGAAAGTGAGTTGACGCTCCCCGCAGGCGGCCCCGTGGTGCAGGTGGGTGAAGGGAAGTGTTTCTCTGGCCTTGATACTGGAACACTAAACGCGGTTTTGCAGGAATCGCGGGCAATAAAAAGCCCCGCACGGGGGCGGGGCTCTGGGGATGCTGGCGGGGCTTACTGGGCGGCGATGCTGTAGCCGTCGAAGGCGGTCTGCTGTTGCAGGGCGGTGATGATGTTCTTGCGGTTCACGGCCTGTTCGGCGCCCTGGTTGTCCAGGAACGTTTCGCTTTGCAGCTCTGCCTCGTCGCCTTCGCCAACGAAGCTGAAACCGAGGAACTCAAGGGCTTCACGGTCGACGTTCAGGCGCGAGCGTGGGGTGCGCAGCGGCAAGGTGACGCTCATGCCGTCCTTGCTGATGGTGAACACTTCGACTTCTTTTTTCGCCTTGGCGGCTTTGCTCTTGCCGCCGCTCGGGCTGCTGATGGCCTGGTGCGTCTGGTTCAGCACCTTGAGGGCCAGGCCGTAGACGATTTCCTGGAAAGCCGGGTCGTCCTTGAAACTGGACAGGATGCGGCTGATCGGGAATTTGCTGCTCAAGTCTTCGAGGGCGGCGATGTCGGCGGCCTCGGCGTCCTTGAGTTGCTTGAGCTCACCCATCAGTTCGTAGGCTTTATCGTCGTCGAAGCTGTCATGGGCCTGGCGGATCGCGGCGCGTAGCTCGCGGATCTGCTCGCTTTCGCGGGTGGACTGGAAAGCGTCCAGGACCATCTCGCTGATGGTCTTGGCCTGGGGCACATGCTGTGAAAGATTGATGGAGTTTTCGTATTCCGCTTTGGACGACAAGGTGACTACGGATTCAGCGGTGTTGGAATCGGACATTGAAATTTCACTACTTCTTTGAACTTGAATAGGGGCGAGAAAGCCCGGGGGCTTTTTCAGGCCGACTAATCTATTGGACCGGGAAGCGGTTGTCACGGTCAACGGGCGGATGAGTTCAAGAGAGAGGCGGGGATACATTTGTGGGGGTGGGCCGGGTTGGCGCGTTTTTTTTTTTTAAAAATTTTTGTTTTATACAATGATTCCTGCCGACAAATAATAAG
>NZ_APIO01000027.1:0-60675 GCF_000408945.1 Pseudomonas sp. G5(2012) | reverse complement strand
GACTCGCCGTAAGGGCGAAACCCTAAGTGGCCGTTACCGCAGGAATGGATATGTACTCCGACAACAAATAACAGGTCGCCTGTCAGGCCGCCTACGCGGGCGAACCCGCTCCCACAGGTATCGGGTGCAGCCGAAAAATCCTGGCTGTCAGGCCGGCACCTCATCCAGCACCAAACGCTGGCGCACCACATCAACGAGCTTGTCCGGCTGGAATTTGGAGAGAAAGTTGTCGCAGCCAACCTTCTTGACCATCGATTCGTTGAAACTGCCGGACAGGGACGTATGCAGCACCACGTAAAGGCCACGCAGTCGCGGATCGTTGCGGATTTCGGTGGTCAGCCGGTAGCCATCCATTTCCGGCATTTCCGCGTCGGTGAATACCATCAGCAGCTTGTCGGTCATATTGACGCCGGTATCCGCCCACGCCTTGAGCATGTTCAAGGCCTTCAGGCCATCGCTGGCGATGTGCATCTTCACGCCCAACTGCCCCAGGGTATCGCGCAGTTGCGCCAGGGCCACATTCGAGTCATCCACCAGCAGCACCTCGCGGCCACGGGCGCGTTCCAGCACTGGATCCTCGAGTTTTTCCCGGGAAACCTTGGCGCTGTAAGGTACGATTTCGGCGAGGACTTTCTCGACGTCGATGATCTCCACCAATTGATCATCGACCTTGCTGATCGCAGTCAGGTAATGCTGCCGACCAGCACTGCTGGGCGGCGGCAGAATGGCTTCCCAATTCATATTGACGATGCGGTCCACCCCACCGACCAGGAAGGCCTGTACCGATCGGTTGTACTCGGTAACGATGATCGTGCTGCCAGGACCTGGCACCAAAGGACGCATGCCGATTGCCTGGGACAGGTCGATGACCGGTAGGGTCTGGCCGCGCAAATTGACTACGCCGCAAACGAACGGGTGACGCTGGGGCATCAAAGTGAGCTTCGGCAGTTGCAGGACTTCCTGCACTTTAAACACGTTGATCGCGAACAGTTGCCGCCCGGCAAGCCGGAACATGAGAATTTCCAGGCGATTCTCACCCACAAGTTGCGTTCGTTGGTCTACCGTATCGAGAATGCCGGCCATCGATGACTCCTGGGCTTGTTCGGATGAATTCACTGGATAGAGGGTTATCGGCGGTTTTCGCTGGACCTTGACCCTTATGGCAAATGCCGCGCCCGGCATTGATGTCACATTAACATCATGCTTTACTGGCGCTGTTATTTCATCTGCTGCATTCTCTTCGCCGCGACCACAGTTCGCGCGATGAGTTCCGTCATGTAAGGGATTCCCCTAGCAACAATCAGGTGCAACCTGATATTCGCGATATCCAATAGCCATTAATGTGACGCCATTCTCATTGCATGAAGTGGAGTCGGGCATTTGTGTGCGATCGCAAACCAGTGGCCAGCCACCCTCTCAAGCGTCCAGCCCGCACTTGAGCCGTTCAGAGCGCGAATTCAAGACACGACACCCTCCTCATTTGACATGACGTTGTGGAGATAAGCATGCCGAACAATCGTAAAGAGTGGGCAAAGCGTATTCCGGAGTTTATCGTCGAGGCTGAAACGCTCCTGGCCAGAACCGAGGAATGCCTGAGTCATCTGCAATTGATCAACAACGACCCGGACGCCATTGACTGCTTGCTCAGCACCCTGCTCAAACTCGCCAGCAAGGCCGATGCCCTCGCTCTCGCCGCCGTGTCAGAGTTTTCATTGCATATCCATGGTTTGCTCAATCACGCCCTGAACCACATGGAACTGCACGACGAAGCCCTGGACGCGCTCAAGGACTGCCTGACGCTGATCGCCTGGCAACTTGAGCTGATCGACCAGAATACCGGGCAGCTCAGCCTTGATGAAACTGAACAGACCACCCTGATCGAAGCTTTCGCGTTCCAGGTCGGCCAGAGTCAATTTCGTCCCCCGGTTAATTCCAGGCCGCTTACGCTCCTTTCTTACACGGAGCGCCAGGCTTAATTTTTTGCAAGTACAATTCAGCGGCAATAGAGAACTGCATCACCAGAATCAATGTCGCAATTGAATACTTCATATCGATCAGCGACACCTCGAAACAAGTAACTGTTGCTTGTACAAGTATTTGTCTGCCTGACCCGACTTTTCTGATATGTAACGACCTGAATAATCGAACCCTGCGTGACGACATCCCCATTCCTGCGCGTTATGTCCTGCCCTCCTGGATCTTTATCACAGGCGCGACCAACGGTATCCGAAGTGGTATTATGCCGCCCATTAGTTGACGTCAATTAACGGCAACGATTGCAGCCAACAAGTTGCAGGCCTGATTTCTTATACAAAACTCTGATTTTCTTATACAAAATTCAGTTGAAATCGATAGCTGACCATAAAAATCATCGATCTGTCAGCGAGCATGACCGATCAGCCCGCAGCGAACATCCATTGGCTCCATCCGCTATGTACGCCAGCCTCAAGTCAATTGCCAAATGGCCACCCTCCCGAGAAAACGCACGTCGGTTCACGTTATTGCTGTGTGCCGGTTCGACGCTCGGCAGCCTGCTGGTCTACAGCCTGTCCACGCGCTTGCCGCTGGGCCTGCTGGTACTCGATAGTGCTGCACTGGGCTGCGTGTGGGTGCAGTACCGCCTGTCACGCAAGTCGATCAAGTTCCAGCCCCAGGAGCTGGCCGATCGGTTGCTGCAAGTCCAGGAAAACGAACGCCACCGCCTCAGTCGGGAGTTGCACGACGACATCGGCCAGTTGCTGACGGCGGCAAAACTCCAAAGTGACTGGCTCAAGCGCAGGATGCCCGAAGACCTCCAGGCGCAGTGCTCGGTGCTGTGCGACACGCTCGAGGAAACCCTGGCCAAGGTTCGCGATGTATCGGCCATCCTTAACCCCCGGCAACTGACCAGCCTTGGGCTGGAAGCCAGCTTGCGGGCGCATTTGCTCAAGACGTTGAGCAACACTTCGGTGCACTGGAGCCTGGAATGCCATCAACGACTGACCGGCATCCCGGAAGAAGTAGCGGTGGCGGCCTTTCGTATTACCCAGGAAGCCGTCACCAATATGCTGCGCCATGCCCAAGCGCAAAACCTGCTGGTCTGCCTGCAGCGTTTGCCCCAGGGCCTGACCTTGATGATCAGTGACGATGGCCTGGGTTTCGCGCCCGCCACCGACCCGGGGCGTGAGGGACAACGGGGAATGGCCGGGATGTCGGAACGGATCAAGCAACTGGGTGGCACTCTGACCGTGACCAGCGAGCCAGGCAAAGGCACTCAAATCGAAGCCCTCTTCCCATGGGCGCCGCGTGCGTTCGAACGGGCCAGTCCGAATAAGGTTATGCATTGACTTGTAACTTACTTCTGGTGGATGACCACTCGCTGATCAGGGCAGGCGTACGCGCCCTGGTGCTGGATCTTCCTGGCTACGCGGTTATTGGCGAGGCCAATGATGGCTCGCAGTTGCTCGACATGGTCCAGCACCTGTCGCCTGATATCGTGCTGCTGGATATTTCCATGAAGCAGACAGGCGGCCTCGAAGCCCTGCAGCAACTCAAGCGGGTCCGCCCGCAGGCCAAAGTGCTGATCCTGTCGATGCACACCGACCCGGCCCTGATCATGCAGGCCCTGGAATCGGGCGCCCATGGGTACCTGCTCAAGGACACCACGGCCACCGAACTGGAACACGCGCTGCACGCCCTGCGTAACAATGAGCGATACCTGAGCCCGGCCATCGCCCATACCGTGATCACCCAGGCATTGAACCGGACCCAGAAAAACCCGGTAGAGTCGCCAGATTCACACAACCTGACAGCGCGCCAACTGGAAATCCTGCGGCTGATCGTGCGCGGAAAATCCACTCGGGAAATCGCCAACGGCCTGGGCCTGAGCGTCAAGACGGTCGAAACCCATCGCTCGCAAGTCATGAAGCGCTTGCAGATCTTCGACGTGGCCGGCCTGGTATTGTTCGCCGTACGAGAGCAGATCATCAGTCTGGATGACTGACAGCGCAGGCTTTGCTCAACAAGGGTGACTGCTCGGGTAAATGCACCCACAACGCTGCCGGCCGGGCCGAGAAACGCAGGCTGTCACCCTCGAGCGGCTCGCCATCAAGGTTGATGTAAAGACCCTCCGAGGACTTGATCTCAACCCATGGCAGGCGGGCACGAACGAACATGTTGTCGATTCCGAAGCCATCGGCCAGCAGGTCTTTCAAGGTGCTGAGCAGCTCTTGCGGCGCCGGCAAAATACTGATGTCGAGCATCCCGTCGTCAGCCAGGGCCTGCGGGCATAGCACATGCCCACCGCCCGCCTGCCGGCCATTGCCGATCCCCAGAGCCAGCAACTCGCCACTCCAGTGGAAATCAGGCCCCTGTAACTCACCATAGGCGGCATGCAACTCACTGAACCGCGACAAGCCGGTGAACAGATACGCCGCCCCGCCTAAAACCTTTTTCAGTTCCTCGGAGGTATTGGCCGTAACCTGGCTGCCAAAACCACCAGTGGCCATATTCAGGAATACCTGCCCACCGACCTCCCCGAGGTCGATGGCACTGGGGGCAACGTCCAGAAGCGCCAGTGCCTCATCCGGCTCCAGTGGAACACCGGCAGCACGGGCAAAATCGTTGGCGGTTCCCAGCGGCATCAATACCAGGCTGGCCTGCTGCGACTGTCCGGCCATCGCTTCGGCGATATCGCGCAGGGTACCGTCGCCGCCACCGGCGATGATTTGCCGATAACCTGCATCCAGCGCTTCACCCACCAGCCTTTGCGCATCCCCGGCCTCCCACGTCAATCGAACGGCCAGCTCCCAGCCTTGTTCACGCTTGCTGTCGACGGCGGCCCGAACCGCTTCGTTGAGCGCCTGCTTGCCATGCAAAATCAACAGCGCCTTGCGTTCGCTCATTGTCGTCACTCCCATTATTGAATGGCGTATGGGACATGTGACCTTGCTTCCCTGCGGAAAAGTCGCAAAAAACTGAATTATTTACACTTGAGTCCAATAAGGAGATTTTTCTTACAAAACGTGAGGAAACGGCTCAATTGACCAGAAATGGCGATTGGTCCACTTTTGTGTCAGCGGTTTTCAGTCATCAGCAGGACAGACGCAAGGATGTGCAATGCAACAACATGACATCAGGTCACCGGTGGTTCCGGTGATGCCGCTCGTAATGAAACGGGCCAATCATCAAGCTGAATTCGTCAGCGATGGAAAATCCAGCGGAGAAGTTGATATGCCACATCGCCTCAACGAGCTTGAGACACTGGACACCCTGCGCAGCGACCTGGAAAAGATTCGCAGTGACATCAAGTCCGTCAGGCACAGGCTTGCCTATTCGGCGGTCGGAACAGCCGTAGTGCTGGGGCTGCTGGGCTGGATCGCCAACAGCCGTTTTGATCAGGTGGTACTGCTGCTGTTGGCCCATTGATCGGACAGGGGTGCAAAACCCGGCGCGATCGACCGGGCTTGCACGCCTGGCGGCGGCCAGACTCAGCCCAACACTTCGCTCAGCGGGATGAAGTAGACGACATCGCCTGGCACCAGTGTTCGCTGCTCCATGACCTCGACCAGTCCATCGGCCCAGGCCGCACTACGCAGCACACCGGAACTCTGATTGCTATAGATGATGGCCCGGCCGTTCTCCAGCCGACCGCGCAGGTACTCGCGTCGGTTGCCGGCCTTGGGCCAGTCGAACCCAGCTGGCACTTGCACCTTCAGAGGCTCCACTTCCAGGACACCCATGCGCCGCAGCAGATAAGGCCTTGCCAACAAGGCAAAGGTCACCAGGGTCGAGGCGGGATTGCCTGGCAAGCCGATCACCGGTACGCCACGAAAATGCCCGAAAGTCAGGGGTTTTCCTGGTTTGATGGCGAGTTTCCACAGCGCCAGCTCGCCCTCTTCTCTCAGGGCGATACCCAGAAAGTCGGCCTCCCCCACCGATACGCCACCGGTCGAGAGAATCAGGTCGACATCCCCCAACTCGCCCAGGCGTGTGCGCGTGGTGTCCAGGTCATCCGGCAGAATCCCGGCATCAATGACCTCGCAACCCAGGCGCTGCAACCAGCTGCAGAGCAACACACGGTTGCTGTTGTAGATTTGCCCTGGCCCCAACGCCTGACCTGGCTCGATCAGTTCGTCGCCAGTGGACAGCACCGCTACGCGTACCTTGCGAATCACTTCCAGCTCGGCACACCCCAGCGAGGCTGCCAGGCCTTGTTCGATTGGCCCCAGCCGTGTTCCTGCGGGCAGGATCAGTTCGCCCACGGTGGTTTCCTGTCCTTGCGCACGAATGTTCTGCCCGATGACCAGGGTTTCGGTGAAACGTACACGTTCATCCGCCAGGACTTCGGCGTTCTCCTGCATCTCGACACAATCTGCACCGGGCGGCACAGGTGCCCCGGTGAAGATTCGTGCACAGGTGCCCGGCGTCAACTCAACAGGGGCCTGGCCAGCAAACACTTTCTGACTGACGACCAGCGGCTCTGTGTTCCAGTCGGCCACGCGCAGGGCATATCCATCCATCGCGCTATTGGGCCACGGCGGCAGATCGAGGGACGACAGCAGATCATCGGCCAGCACCCGGCCCTGGACTTGCGCCAATGGCAAACGCTCGCGCTCGACAATCCGTGAGGCGTCCGCCATTTCCAGCAAGCGTGCCAGGGCCACCTCGACCGGCATCAGGGTGCCAGTCTTGCCCGGCTTACCCGCGGGATTCACAGGGTGCCGCCTGTTTCAGGTGAGTCACGAAATTGCACGGGCGATGCCGCGAATCCAGCTGCTCGCCAAGAATGCCATCCCAACCGGTGCGTACCGCATTGGTCGACCCCGGCAAGCAGCACACCAGCGTGCCGTTGGCCAGGCCGGCCAACGCGCGGGACTGGACGGTCGAGGTGCCGATGTCCGCCACCGATATCTGGCGGAACAACTCACCAAAACCATCGACTTGCTTGTCGAGCAGGCAGCTCACCGCTTCCGGCGTGCTGTCACGACCGGTGAAGCCCGTGCCGCCGGTGATCAGCACCACCTGTACGACGTCGTCGGCGATCCAGTTGGCAACTTGCGCGCGAATCTTGTAGAGATCATCTTTGAGCAAGACCCGACAGGCCAGGTTATGTCCGGCAGCCGTCAGGCGGTCAACGAAGACCTGGCCTGAGGTATCGGTTTCCAGGGTACGGGTGTCGCTGACCGTCAACACCGCGATGTTGAGCGGTGCGAAAGGTACATCAGCCTTGGCTTTCATAGGCTCGTCCAGTTGTAGGAGAAACAGCCCGGTGTTATATCACAGCGACCCCATTTTTCGCCGCCCCCACGGAGGCCTGCCATGACTTCAAACCCAGCGTTGCCACCCTGCTCCATTTTGCTCCTGGCAGGCGGCCGTGGCCAACGCATGGGTGGCCAGGACAAAGGATTGCTGGAATGGCACGGCGAGCCGCTGATTGCGCATTTGCACCGCAAGACGCGCCCTCTGAGCGATGACTTGATCGTTTCGTGCAACCGGAACCTGGAACAGTACGCGCCTTACGCCGATCAATTGGTCCATGACGACGAAGGCGACTTTCCGGGCCCTTTGGCGGGCATTCTTGCAGGTCTGAAGGCTGCTCGGCATCCACACCTGCTAGTCTTGCCTTGTGATGTCCCGCGCATCGACAACGCACTGCTCACCCGCATGCGCGAAGCCGCCGCCGAGCATCCCGACAAACCGTTGATGCTGCGCCATGACGATCACTGGGAGCCCCTGTTGTGCGTAATTCCCCTGGCCCTGCGGGTTGATTTCGAAACGGCCTGGAAGGAGGGGGAGCGTAGCCCGGGTCGACTCATGCGCAGGCTGGGCGCTACTGCATTGCAGTGCCCCGACAACGATCCGCGCCTGGCAAACCTTAATACGCCGGAACTATTAAGCATGCCACACGGTGTGTCAGACTGAGTATCAAGGAACTTGCACGCGCTGTTTACGTCTCAACCCCAGCAACCAAAAGAATTCATTTTCGGAGACACTTCCATGACTCAACGGACCCTGGCCACTTTCATGCTCGCACTGGGCCTCGCTACCCTCGCCGGTTGCGCATCGCCTACCGTGATCACCTTGAATGACGGTCGCGAAATCCAGGCCGTCGATACGCCAAGCTATGACAAGGATTCGGGCTTCTACGAATTCGAACAACTGGATGGCAAGCAAAACCGCATCAACAAGGATCAGGTTCGTACCGTCAAAGAGTTGTAATTTTCGCGGTGACTACCGGATACATGAAAATGCCCCGACTTGTCGGGGCATTTTTGTATGCAACCGAAAACCCGGTGCTACGGGTTCGGCTCGTTGTTCAGTTTATCCACCCGTGCCAGCGCCTGGGTGGCTTCGGTGATGCATTTCTTGTCATCCTTGGCAGCCCGGGCCGCTTCAGCGCTGGCCTGCATCCGCTTGATTTCCATGGTGGTGTTTTCGGACGTGGCAGGCAGGCTGGTGACCTTGTCCTTGAGTTCCTGCAGCTTGATGGTGCACAGATCGTTGTCTGCGGCATAGACGGAAGAGGACAACATGGCGGCGCAAATCAACATTCCAGCGAAAACAGTGCGTTTCATGAAAATCTCCTTGCTTGGGAGGTCTCGGCGCGCCTGATAACCCTGCGGCGGCGCCAAGTTCATCGGACGCCACATGCGTGGCGCCTGATCAAAAGACTGTAGCGCTGCGCACAAATTCGATTTTTTTGACGCCCTTGCTCACCATTGCAGTGTGATTGCGCTCTCGAACTCCCTGTCCTCGCCGGTTACCGGGTCTACAAATTTCAGGCCCTGGGCCAGCAGCTTCAGCGGGTTGGCGTAGTCATCCTGCACATCCTTGAGCACCTGGGGATAAAACGGATCGTTGCAGATGCTCGCGCCCAACGCCGTCATGTGCACCCGCAACTGATGCTTCTTACCCGTTACCGGATAAAGACCATAACGCCAGAGATCACCGTTCTTCTCCCGGACTTCGACAGCCGTCTCGGTGTTGCTCGCGCCCGGACCTTCCTGCATGCGAAAGAAAGGCTCGCCATCAATGAGCCGGCTCTTGTGCACCAGGGGGAACGTCAATTCAGGCAATGCCCGGGCAATAGCTTCGTAGCGCTTTTCAATTTTTCGGGTTGGAAACAACGATTGATACGCCGATCGGCTTTGCGGGTTGGCTGAAAACAGCACAAGCCCCGCCGTATGCCGGTCGATGCGATGCAAGGGCACAAGGTGCGGGTTATCCAGTCGACGGATAAGACGGCGCAACAGGGTCTGCTCAACGTACTCTCCCGCCGGGGTCACGGGCAGGAAATGAGGCTTGTCTGCCACGACCAGATGCTCGTCCGCGTACAGGATCGACTCGACCACGGGGATCGATTTTTCATCCGGCACTTCGCGAAAATAGTGAATCCGCAGGCCTTCCTTGTAAGGCAGGTCCAGGGCAATGGGCGCACCCTGCCCATCGAGAACGCGGCCGCGAGCGATTCTGTCCAGCCACTGTTCACGACCGATGGCGCTGAAGTGCTCGCACAGGCAATCGAAAACGGTCTGCCACGGGCCAGGCGGCAAGTACAACGTGCTGGCCTGGCTGTGTGCAGCAGAAAAAGATGAAGTGGACATACAAAAGCTCTTACCTTGAATGCAGAGCGGCATTATCCAACAGCAACGCAAGCGAACCTAGCGCAGAATCCTCAAGCCGGTATCTGCGCACGCCCGGCTGCCTCGGTGTACTCCTTGAGCCAGCGCAACACGTCGACCGCCTCCCAGCGACCCGGGTCATACAGTGCATACAACAACCCCTGATAGCCCACGACATCCAGCTGCCGGTGGTAGCCTGCACGCTGAAACAAGGCTTCGATTTCAGCGAAACAGGTATTGAAATGCAGCTTGTTGAAGGGTGTCTTGCCCTCCGTCACCAAGCCGTCCAGACGCAATTCGGCGACGGCTTCGCGTACTACATCCACCGACATGCGGTTAACGCTGCTCTTCAATTGTTCGACATTGACCACGACTGACCCTCTCACGCCCGGATTTGCCCCGCTCAAAGCCGAAAATCAGCGCAGACAAGGCAACAACCCGAATAACTGTATGCGCATACAGTATCCGAATCCGGCCAATTAAGCCAAGGGGATAGAACCTGAAGTTCGACGGGCGGAACAAAATCATTAACGCAAGAAGGCCACCACTTCGTCGGGACTGAAGGGCCAACCCAGTTCCGAGCCAGTGTCGACCCGACGCAATACCGGAATGCGCAGGCTGTAGGCCTGGAACCATGTTTCGTCTTCAGCGATGTCCACCAGCTCCACCAGCAAGCCATGCTCGACAAAATCCATCAACATGGCTTCGGCCACTTCGCAGAGATGGCACCCAAGCGTGCCGAACAGCTGACATTCAGGAAGCATGAGCGCTCTACCAAAAAATTAAGAGCCTATTCTAGGCCTGCCCCGAAATGCCGTCGAGCCAATGAATCCACGGTTAATCCTGGCTGACGGCGCCGATCTTGTGCACCGACAAGTCCGCGCCGTAATACTCTTCTTCCTGGCTCAGGCGCAAACCATGGAACGCCTTGATCACGCCATACACCGCAAAGCCACCGGCCAGCGCCACCATCACACCCAGTGCAGTGCCGATCAACTGGCTGAGCAGGCTCACACCGCCCAAGCCACCCAGGGCCGCCTGGCCAAAAATGCCGCAGGCAATCCCGCCCCAGGCGCCACACAGACCATGCAGCGGCCAGACGCCCAGCACGTCATCGATATGCCATTTGCCTTGCGCGGCCGTAAAGCACCAGACAAACAGCGCCCCGGCGATGGCACCGGTGGCCAGCGCACCCACCGGGTGCATCAGGTCGGAGCCGGCACAGATCGCCACCAGGCCGGCCAGTGGACCGTTGTGCAGAAAGCCCGGGTCGTTGCGCCCAACGATCAGCGCCGCCACCGTACCGCCGACCATGGCCATCAGCGAGTTCACCGCTACCAGCCCGCTGACCCCTTGCAGGGTTTGCGCGCTCATCACGTTGAAACCGAACCAGCCAACGATGAGAATCCACGAGCCCAATGCCAGAAACGGGATGCTCGACGGCGCGAACGCCACCAGCTTCCCTTCGCGATAACGCCCATTGCGTGGCCCTAACAACAGCACTGCTGCAAGCGCCAGCCAACCGCCCATGGCGTGCACCACCACGGAACCGGCAAAATCGTGGAAGCTGGCGCCCAAGTGCTCCAGCAGCCAGGCCTGCAGACCCAGGTTGCCGTTCCAGATAATGCCTTCGAAGAAGGGGTAGATGAATGCCACGATCAACGCCGTCGCGCACAACTGCGGAACGAACCGGGCACGTTCGGCGATGCCACCGGAAATGATTGCCGGGATCGCCGCGGCAAAGGTCAGCAGGAAGAAAAACTTCACCAGGCCGTAGCCGTGATCGGCATTGATCACTGCCGCCGGTTGCATGAAAGTGACCCCGTAGGAAATCCAATAGCCTATAAAGAAGTAGGCCAGGGTCGAAACAGCGAAGTCGCTGAGAATCTTCGACAAGGCGTTGACCTGGTTTTTTTGCCGAACCGTCCCGACTTCAAGAAAGGCGAACCCGGCATGCATGGCCAGTACCATGACCGCGCCGATCAGGATGAACAACGTATTGGAGCTATGGACCAGGGTGTCCACAGCGCTTTGCAGATTTTCCATGGATTTGGCAGACCTTAAGGCTGAAAAAAGCACCAAAGCAGTTCGCGCGGGCAATCCATGCACCAAGTTGAGACTTCAACAAGTCTCTCCCAATGAACCGTTTTGGAGCACAGGGTTCATCAAGGCCAATCACGACCGGGACATTCGCGCGGGTTTCGATTGTTTGAGTTAAGGTTTTACGGGAATCTTGCCCAGCAACAGCGCAACAGCGCGGGCTGACGCACCACGACACAGCAAAAGTTGTACCAGTCATTTGTACTGAACCTTCGCATAAGGCTCATACTCGAACGATTCAGACGCCACTTATGGAGATCACCAATGGCCAGCATCAAGGCAAAGACTGCTCAAGAAATTTTGATGAGCGATTTTCAGACACTGGTCAGCGATACCGAACGGTTGCTGGAGCACACCGCCTCCCTGGCCGGTGACCAGGCCGATGAATTGCGCGACCAGATCCACGACAGTCTGCTGCGTGCACGTGAAACCCTGAAGCTGACCGAAGACTCCCTGCGCGAACGCGGCAAGGCTGCCGTGACCGCTACCGAGGACTATGTCCAGGCCAACCCATGGCAATCGGTCGGAATCGCGGCCGGCGTGGGCTTCCTGATTGGCTTGCTAGCTACTCGGCGCTGATATGGCCATCGATGAATCCGGCTCGTCCGGGACAGGCCCAAGTTCCTCACCGCGGCGCCTGGGTGCCGCTTTCCTTGGACTGCTGCACAGCCATGTCGAATTGTTCGGCATCGAACTGCAGGAACAAAAAGCCCGCACCGTGAGCCTGTTGCTGTTTGCAGGCCTGGCGCTGGTGTTTGCCTTGCTGTTGCTGGTGGGATTGTCGACCCTGGTGCTGATCCTGTTTTGGGACACTTACCGCTTGCCTGCCATCATCGCGCTTTGCGTGTTCTACACCCTGGCATGCGTCTTCTGCGGCATGCGCCTGAGAGCGGCGATCTTCGATGAGTCCTCGCCGTTCCATGGCACGCTGGAAGAGCTGGCCAATGATCGGGAGCGCCTGCTGCCATGAACCTGCCTGAACTGCCTCGAAACAGCTCGCGCACGGAAATGCGCAAGGCACTGATACGCCTGCGCATGGAAATGCATCGCCAGGAGATCCGTCACGAATCCGCGCAACTACTGCAACCCCTGCAGCGGGTACGTGGAATGACCCAAAGCCTGCAAGACGGGTTCGGCATCAAGCATGCCCCGCTGTGGGGCGTGGCCGCTGTCACCCTGCTGGGGTTTCTGAGCGGCAAGGGTGCCAGGAAGGGCAACGGCGTGGGTAGCCTGGCCCGACTGGTCCGCCTGGGCACCACTCTGGGGCCTCTGGTCAAACTGGTCTTGCAAGGTTCTTCGCGCAAACACTGACCCTGTCAGTATCTGGCTACATTCTTGCAGTACCCACGGGATCGAACCTCTCCATCGAGGGGTTCAATCCTGCGCGCCTATCCGGTGACCCGGGCTTTATCCAAAAACAAGATCCATCAAGGAGGCCTTGTGATCGACGGGCAACCGCTCGCCTGCTTTCAGCCGTTCATCGATACCGCCACCGGCGGTATCGCCGGCGTGGAGGCATTGGGCCGACTGCGCCGGGCCGACGGCCAACTGGTTTCGGTCGGGCCGCTGTTCGCTGATCCCAGAACCAACGCCGTTGCGCTGCGTCGGCTGGACCGCCAGCTACGCGATAACGCGCTGAGCCGCCTGCATGAAGCACCCAGCGACTGGTTTCTCAGCCTGAACATTTCTCCGCTCTGGATCAGCCGCCTACGCCCGGACCAACCGTTGCCGAGCCTAGGCCAGCTGCAAAAGCATGGCGTCGATCCGCAGCGCATCGTTTTCGAAATCACCGAACTGGGTGGTGACGTCCAGCGCCTGGCTCATGTGGTGGCCCGCTATCGGCAAGCCGGCGCACGGATTGCCATCGATGATTTCGGCGCCGGGTACTCTCAGCTCGATCGGGTTCTGGCGCTGCAACCGGACATCCTAAAACTCGATATGCGCCTGTTCCAGGCGGCGGCTCTGGGCGGGCCCAGCAGCGATGTGGTCAAGGCCCTTGCACAAATGGCGGAAAAAACCGGTTGCTGGATCATTGCCGAAGGCGTGGAAACCGAAGCGCAACTGAATTTTGCCCTGGAGTGCGGCTCACGTTACGTCCAGGGGTTTCTGTTTGCCGGGGCACAAGCGGATTTCTTTGCCGCTGACGCCTTCGTCGAGCGCTTTGCGCATCTGCGCCAGCGCTATGTGCAGCAAAAGCTGGCCGAGCGCGTTCGCCTGAAGATCTTGCGCCAGCAACTCAGTGAGCTGATGGCGATCCTGCAGGCCTGGGCACAGGCCAGGGCGCCCCTGAGTGCCCTGCCACAACTGGAGGCCTTTCCCTGGCTACTGCGCTTCTACCAGTGCGACCGTCACGGTACGCAGATGACGCCCAACCTGGAGTGGCGCAATAGCGAGTGGGTCGCCGACAACCGCTATCTGGGCCATAACTGGTCGTGGCGTCCGTATTTCTATCACCTGCTGGCGCAGGGTTGGGACGAGTGTCAGCTGACCCTTTCCAATACGTATCGCGACGCCACCAGCAATCAGTACTGCCTCACCGCCGGGCAATTTTTCGACAACGGCGAACGCCTGCTGCTGATCGATATCGATGCCGTGGGGCTGTAGTGACACTTGCAGGTAACGACGCGAACCGGGAAGCTAGCCAATCAGTCACCTGACGGAGCGAACCAGCCTTGGATTGGCCTACCCTGCTTACCCGCGAACGCCTCGGAAAGCCCCTGTACAGCCCGGAAGAAGTGGGCCGCAGTCCTTTTCACAAAGACCACGACCGCATCATTTTCTCGGGGGCGTTCCGCCGTCTCGGACGCAAGACTCAAGTTCATCCGGTCCACAGCAACGACCATATACACACGCGCCTGACCCACTCGCTGGAAGTCAGCTGTGTAGGCCGTTCATTGGGCATGCGCGTCGGTGAAAGCATCCGTAGCGCCCTGCCCGACTGGTGTGAGCCCAGTGATCTGGGAATGGTGGTCCAATCGGCCTGCCTGGCCCATGACATCGGCAATCCACCCTTCGGCCATTCCGGCGAAGACGCGATTCGGCATTGGTTCCAGCAAGCCGCTGGACGGGGCTGGCTGGATGCGATGAGTGAAGCGCAGCGCAATGACTTCCTCAATTTCGAAGGTAACGCCCAAGGCTTTCGGGTACTGACCCAGCTTGAATATCACCAGTTCGACGGCGGAACCCGGCTGACCTATGCCACCTTGGGCACTTACCTGAAATACCCATGGACAGCCAGGCATGCCGACTCCCTGGGGTACAAGAAGCACAAGTTCGGGTGCTACCAGAGCGAACTGCCGCTGCTCGAGCAGATCGCGCAAAAACTGGGCCTGCCGCAGCTTGAAGAGCAGCGCTGGGCACGCCACCCGTTGGTGTACCTGATGGAAGCTGCGGATGACATCTGCTATGCGTTGATCGACCTCGAAGACGGCCTGGAAATGGAGTTACTGGAGTACGCCGAAGTCGAGTCCCTGTTACTGGATCTGGTGGGCGACGATTTACCGCAAACCTATCGCCTGCTTGGCCCGAACGATTCGCGGCGACGCAAACTGGCGATCCTGCGGGGCAAGGCCATCGAGCACCTGACCAACGCAGCGGCCCGCGCCTTTGTCGAGCAACAGGATGCACTGTTGGCCGGCTCCCTGCCTGGCGACCTGGTGGAGCATATGCACGGTCCGGCCAAACGCTGCGTCCTCAATGCAAAGGACATGGCTCGGCAGAAAATCTTCCAGGACAAACGCAAGACGCTGCACGAAATCGGTGCCTACACCACCCTGGAAATTCTGCTCAACGCTTTCTGCGGTGCCGCACTGGAGCAACACAATGGTCGAACGCCGTCCTTCAAAAGCCGACGGGTCCTCGACCTGCTGGGCAACAATGCGCCCGATCCGAACGGCCCACTGCACAACTCGTTCCTGCGCATGATCGATTTCATCGCTGGCATGACCGATAGTTACGCCAGCCATATGGCTCTCGAAATGACGGGACGCTCCAGCCACTGACAACTATTGATCGATCGGCTATTACCCCTCCGGTAATGGCCGTTCAGTCCTGAAGGTCAAAAAACTTTCAATGAATACCGAATTCCCCTACAGCATCTGTCGAGTGCACTGATCGAACGTGCGGTTTTGACAGGAAACAATCACGCCTATCGGTTCCGATAGAAGAAGCGTGAATAATATGATGGACGACAGTCTGCGCATCATGCTGGTGGAAGATCACCCATTTCAGCTCAAGGCTACTCAATGCCTGCTTGAGAGTTACGGCTTCATTCATTTAACCACCAGTGACTGTGCCACGGGCGCATTGCAACACATGCTCAGGGCAGAACAGCCGTTCGATATTTTGTTATGCGATCAGTGCCTACCCGAAGTATCCGGTATTGACCTGATAAAAATTGCCAGTCATCAGGGAATGATCAAGCAGGCAATACTTTTAAGTAGCCTGACATCTACCGAACTGAGCGAACTTGAAAGGATGGCATTCCTCAATGGATTGCCATTACTTGGCTGCTTGATAAAACCTTTGAAACAATGCGAACTGAGACACCTATTGAAACTTATTCCATAACCCTTCGAACAGGCGCAGATGAAAAATCTGTGACCTGCAAATTTTCGTCTGATCGCCATAATTAAACAGCAACACTAATTGCGCCAACCGCACCAAAAACCAGTTGACACGTAAGTAATTTCTTTTTCGCGTGTAGGAACTTTCCTATATTGCCATGACGGACCCGTCAGTTCATACGGCACCTCAACTATCTGAGCTAAGGTGCGCGCTTTATCTGAGCTCGCATGGGATTTGATTATGAACTCCGTTTTTATCGTCGACGATCACCCTGTCATCCGCCTTGCCGTTCGCATGTTGCTTGAGCACGAGGGCTTCAAAGTCGTCGGTGAAACCGATAATGGTGTCGATGCCATGCAGATGGTGCGTGAATGCATGCCCGACCTGGTCATTCTCGACATCAGCATTCCCAAACTGGATGGCCTTGAAGTGCTGACCCGTTTCAACGCCATGCATACACCCCCGAGAATCCTGATATTGACCGCGCAATGCCCGACACTGTTCGGTATACGCTGCATGCAATCCGGCGCCTCGGGATATGTTTGTAAACAGGAAGAACTGAGCGAACTGGTGAGCGCCATTAAAGCGGTACTGTCAGGTTATAACTATTTTCCCAGTGAAGCCTTGAACCCTACCCGTGGTGACGAAGCGCGGTGCGCAGAACTCGAACTGTTCAAGTCAGTCAATGACAGGGAGCTCATGGTCATGCAACTTTTTGCACAAGGTCGCAATAACAAGGAAATCGCCAAGGGCATGTTCCTCAGCAACAAAACGGTCAGCACTTATAAAAAACGACTCATGCAAAAACTCAAGGCCAAATCACTGGTTGAACTCATCGAGATGGCAAAACGTAACTCGTTAGTGTGAGGCACAGGATGCCCAGTCGCTTGAAGGACTATCTGCTGATCATGATCACAAGCTTGTGCCTGTGCACCCCGCTGCACGCCGCCCAGGCCTCTGAGCAACTCACCTTGCTCAGTCGTTCAGCCCCCCTGCACCTGAAAGTCGAGCTGGATCAATCACAGCGACATTGGGCCCGAGGTAAACAGGAACTGATCCTGGGTACTTCAGCACCCGACTATCCCCCCTTCGACCTGACCAGCAGCGGTCATGACTACGAAGGTTTTACTGCGGACTACGCGGGCATTCTTGGCAAGGTCCTTGACCTGCCCATCAAGGTCCGGCGCTTCAACTCCCGGGGAGCTGCAATCGAAGCACTCGAAAACGGCGAGGTAGACCTGCTGGGCACCGCCAACGGATTCGAGGCGAGCAATGACCACATCGCGCTTTCCAGGCCCTATGCGGTAGATCAACCGGTCCTGGTGACACGTGAAGGCGAAACCCGCACGCTCAATGATGGGCTGTCCGGGTTGCGGCTGAGCATGCTTTATCACTACTTGCCCCTGGAGGAGGTAAAGGCCCTGTATCCGAAGGCAATCATCACGTCCTACCCCTCCTACCAGAACGCGATCAATGCCGTTGCTTTCGGCCAGGCCGATGTTTTTCTCGGTGACACCGTTTCAACCCACTACATGATTAACAAGGGCTATCTGAACAACATTCGCATGGCCAGTTTCGGCAAGCACGAAGCCCATGGTTTCAGCTTTGCGGTGCACAAGACCAATCCACAACTGCTCGACATCATCAACACGACGCTCAAGGCTATCCCCGCCAGCGAACGGGAAAACATCGCCAAGCGCTGGAGCGCCGGGAGCGATATCCTGCTCACCGACCAGAAACTGGAGCTCAGTTACAATGAGGAGCACTGGCTGGCGCAACATCCGGTGGTCCGGGTGGTCGTCAATGAGGCCTATGCGCCACTGACTTTTTTTGACAGTGCCGGCAACTTTCGCGGAATTGCCGCTGATCTGCTCGAGTTGATCAGGTTGCGTACCGGCCTGCGCTTCGATATTCAGCGCAGCCGCAGCGACAGCGACATGATCGAGCTGATCAAGACCGGTCAGGCCGACCTGATCGCCGCGCTGCTCCCCAGCGCGAAACGGGATAACTTGCTGAACTTTACCCGTCCCTACCTGCAGAACTCCTACGTCCTGTTGACACGCAAGGCGCACGACAGTCCGGCGAACCTTGCCCAGCTCAAGGGCAAGAGCCTGGCAATTGCCCGAGGCAATCCCCTGGTCGAGTATCTGCGCCGCGAGTTCCCGCAGATCCGGTTGATCAAGACCCCGGACACCTTCAGTGCCGTAGAAATGCTCGCCGAAGGCCGGGTGGAAGGCGCAGTGAATTCGTTGGTGATCGCCAATTACTTCATCGCCTCGCAACTGTTCGAAACCGATCTGCAAATCAGCACCACCATCGGCACCCGGCAGGCGGCGTTCTCCCTGGCAACCGGGCGCGATGCCAAGGAACTCAATGACATCCTCAACAAGGCACTGTTGAGCATCGCGCCACAGGAACTGGGCGTCATCAATAACCGTTGGCGCGGCTATTCGGCTTCCTCGCAAAGTACCTGGCGCAATTATCAACGGGTCTTCTATCAGATCGTCATCGGCGCGGGGTTACTGTTGTTGATCTCCGTGACCTGGAACGCCTACATGCGGCGCCAGATCAATCAACGCAGGGCGGCCGAGCGAGCGCTGAACGATCAATTGGAATTCATGGGTTCATTGGTCAATGGCACGCCTCATCCAATTTATGTACGTGATCGTCAAGGACTGCTGCAAAGTTGCAATGACAGTTACCTGCGAACCTTCAATACCAAACGCGAAGACGTGATCGGCAAAAGCGTGATCCAGGGCACCCTGGGCAACGCTTTCGAAGCTCGGGAGTACCAGGTCGACTACCAGCGTGTCGTGACCGAGGGCACGCCCATGATCCTTGACCGTGCGCTGCACATTGGCGACCGCCGGTTGACGATCTATCACTGGATTCTCCCGTACCGTGACTCAAGCGGTGAGGTCCAGGGCATCATTGGTGGCTGGATCGACATCAGCGAACGGCGGCAATTGCTCGATGACCTGCGTTGTGCCAAGGAACGTGCCGACGAAGCGAACCGGGCCAAGAGTACGTTCCTGGCAACCATGAGTCATGAAATTCGCACCCCGATGAATGCCGTCATCGGCATGCTCGAACTGACGCTCAAACGCATCGAACTCCAGCCCCCGGATCGTCCCGCCATTGATGTGGCCTACCACTCGGCGAGGGACCTGCTGGAACTGATCGGGGACATCCTCGATATTGCCCGCATCGAGTCCGGACACCTGAGCCTGAACCCGGAACGGGTCAATCCAGAGGAACTCGTGGCGTCGGTGGCGCGTATTTTCGATGGACTGGCGCGACAGAAGGGACTCGAATTGCAATTGGAATTCAATCCGGCCAACCCGACGATCGACGTGTTGCTCGATCCCCTGCGCTTCAAGCAGGTGTTGTCGAACCTGGTCAGCAATGCCATCAAGTTTACCGAGCACGGCCAGGTCAGGATTATTGTCGCACTGCACCTGACCGAAGAACCCAACCAGGTTCAAATGCTGCTGCTGGTCGAAGACACTGGCCCGGGAATCAGCCATGAGGATCAACAACGCCTGTTCGAACCTTTCGCCCAGGCCGGAAATGCAGCTCAGTCGGCCAGGGGGGGTGCCGGGCTTGGCCTGGTAATCAGCCGCAGCCTGTGTGAGATGATGAACGGCAGCCTGCAGTTGAGCAGCCAGCCTTGCGTCGGTACCCGGGTGAGGATTTCATTGCCGTTACCCACACTGCCTCGCCAATCACGGGAGCAAATAGCTGAGCCCACCATCCACTGCGCCACGGTCCCATTGAATGTGCTGGTGGTCGACGACCACGCGGCCAATCGTTTGCTGATGTGCCAGCAGCTGGAGTTTCTGGGCCACCGATTCAGCGTCGCGGCAGATGGCCAGGCTGGCTTGGACGCATGGAAATCCGACACATTTGACCTGGTGATCGCCGATTGCAACATGCCGGTCATGAACGGATACGAACTGGCCCAAGCCATTCGTCGACATGAACAGCACACACAATTGCCACGCTGCACCCTCCTGGGCTTTACCGCCAATGCTCAACCGGAAGAGATTCAACGGTGCAAACAGGCCGGGATGGACGACTGCCTGTTCAAGCCGCTGTCCCTGGCCGCCCTGGGTCAATGGGTCAAGGGCATCCAGCCCGCGGCCGCCGCACCAGCCTTCAGCCAGCAAGGCTTGCATGTGTTGACGGGTGGCAATCCGACGTTAAACCTGCGCCTGCTGACCGAACTGCTGAACAGTAGCCGCCTGGATCGACAGGGCCTGCAAGCGCTGTCAGGCACACAGGAACCACAGGCATTTCTCGACATTGCCCATAGAATCAAGGGCGCCGCCCGAATCGTCCAGGCCACTCGGTTGATCGACAGCTGCGAGGCGCTCGAGGCTGCCGGCCATGCCCCCTTCTCCCCCGAGAAAGTAAGCGAATGCTGCGACGCCGTAGAGCGCGCCTTGCTCGAACTGGAGCAGGCATTGCTGCAACAAATCGAGCAAAACGCCCCCTGCACAATGAGCGAGCCTTAACTATGCTTGGACGCGGAGCAGTGTGTTAACCATCACGGAGTGACCTGCATGCCCAGCCCACTGCGTCCGGATCAACGCCGTTTTCCCCTGCACGTTCATATCAGCGTGATGTTCACTTGCCTGCTGTTGCTGACCGGGATCGTGCTGGGCATTTTCAACTATCAGCAAACCACGCAAATCATTCTGTCGAGCAGTGAAAAACTGTTCAGTCGAATTGAGCAGGACGTGCGCCTGGACCTGCACGCCACCTATGAACCGATTCGGCACCTGCTGAGCCTGTTGACGCATACCCCTGCCACCCAGGCGCTCGATCTGCAGCAGCGCCTGGCGTTGCTACTGCCCTTCAGTCAGTCACTCCAGGACAACCCCGACCTGGCTTCGCTGTACGTGGGGTACGACACCGGTGACTTCTTCATGGTTCGCCCGCTGCGCACCCCAGATCAGAAGGCGTTACTCAAGGCCCCGGATACCGCGGCCTACCAGGTCTGGAGTATCGAGCGAAACAGCAGCGGCCAGGTGCATTCGCAATCCTTGTTTTTTGATCGGGACCTGACGCTCGTCAGCCGTCAGGACAACCCTGAAGAAACCTACGATCCGCGTGGCCGCGCCTGGTTTATCAGCGCCAGCCAAAACGCTGACCAGATCACCACCGAACCCTACGTTTTTTTCTCGACCCACAATGTCGGTACCACCCTGGCACGGCGCAGCGGCGAGCATGCCGTACTCGCTGCCGACCTGACCCTGGCCGAGCTTTCGGCCACACTGGCCAAACATGTGGTGACGCCCGCTACCGAGATCGTGCTGTTCGACGCGCAAGGCAATGCCATCGCTTATCCCGACAGCCGTCGCCTGATCGTTGACGATCAAACCGCCCACCTGAGCAAGGCCGCCGACCTCAGTCCCGCCCTGCAGGCGCTGCTCAGTACACCTGCGCCGGGTAATCGCCTGACTGCCATGGGCCGTCAATGGATTGTTGCGCGTAGCCGCATGCAGGAAGGCGGCCCCCAGGGGCTGCAACTGGCAATGCTGATACCTGAAGATGAACTGCTCGTCGATGCCTACCGCATGCGCTGGCAAGGCGCACTGATTACCCTGGCGACCCTGCTGCTGTGCGTACCACTGGGTTGGCTGACGTCCAGGATCCTGGTCAAGCCCCTGCGCTCCCTCGTGCAGGAAGCGGATGCCATTCGCAGTTTCGATTTCAACTTTCCGGCCACACGCCGCTCTCCGGTACTTGAGGTCGACCAGCTAAGCCTTTCCATGGAGCGTATGAAAGATACCCTGGCAAGCTTTTTCCAGATCACAGACAGCCTGAGCGCCGAGACCCGGTTTGCCCCATTGCTGGAGCGGGTGCTGTTTGAAACGGTAAGGATCGGCCGGGCCCAGGCTGGCCTGATCTACCTGCGCGAAGGGGATGGCGACCTCATGGAACCCCAGGGCCTGGTGATCAACGACACCGCACACGCCCTGTCTTCATTCGACCTTCGCGCACACGCATTCAAGGACACAGACAGCCCCGCCTGGCTGCAGCAGCTGTCGACAGCCGACAACGTTGTCACCCACCTGGGCTTCGAACAGGCGGGGGATCTCCAAAAAGTCCTGCTGGCAATGGCCTGTCCCCGCGTTCACCTGATCGGCATCCGCTTGCACAATCGTCACAACGAAACCGTCGGCCTGTTGGTGTTTCTGCTGGCCGACAGCGGCAACCAGAGCGACCTGGACAAACTGCGTCCCGACCGCATTGCATTCCTGCAGGCGGTGTCCGGTGCCGCCGCTGTGAGTATTGAAAGCCATCGCTTGCAGGACCGGCAAAAAAAGCTGCTGGACGCCTTCATCAAGCTGCTGGCCGGCGCGATAGATGCCAAGAGCCCCTATACCGGTGGCCATTGCCAACGAGTTCCGGCGCTGACGTTGATGCTCGCCCAGGCCGCAGCAGCCAGCCAGGACCCGTCTTTCAGCGGCTACCAGCCTACGGACGATGAGTGGGAGGCGCTGCACATAGCCGCCTGGCTGCACGACTGCGGCAAAGTGACAACCCCGGAATACGTCGTCGACAAAGCCACCAAGCTCGAAACCCTGAACGACCGCATCCACGAAATACGCACCCGCTTCGAAGTGCTCAAGCGCGATGCCTGGATCAACTATTGGCAAGCCATTGCCCAAGGTGGCGATGAGCAGCCCCTGGCGCAACAGCGCGATGCCACTTTGGCGGAACTCGATGACGATTTCGCCTTCATCGCCCGCTGCAACCTCGGCGGCGAGACCATGGCCGAAGCCGATCTGCAACGCCTGCGCAGTATCGGTCAACGCACCTGGACGCGGACCCTGGATGACCGCCTGGGAGTTTCCTGGGAGGAGAACCAGCGCCAGGCACGCACGCCCGCACCGACGCTGCCCGTCTGCGAGACGTTGCTGGCGGACCGGCCCGAGCATCTGTTCGAACGCGCCGAAGCCGAAGTGATTGCCGAGGATAATCCCTGGGGTTTCAAGCTCGATGTCCCGCATTACAAGTACAACCGCGGCGAACTCTACAACTTGAGCATTACCCGAGGCACCCTGACACGCGAAGAGCGCTACATCATCAACCACCACATGGTGCAGACGATTCTGATGCTCAACCACCTGCCCTTCCCCGAGCATCTGGGCAACGTAGCGGAGATCGCCGGCGGTCACCACGAAAAAATGGACGGCACGGGTTATCCGAAACGCTTGAAGCGTGAGCAGATGAGCCTGCCGGCGCGGATGATGGCGATTGCCGATATCTTCGAGGCGCTGACCGCCGCCGACCGCCCCTACAAGAAAGCCAAGACCCTGAGTGAAGCGCTGGGCATCATGGCCAACATGTGCCGGGATGCCCACATCGACCCACCGTTGTTCGAACTGTTCATCAACGCGCAGATTTATCTGCAGTACGCCCGGCGCTTCCTCGACCCACAACAGGTCGATGCAGTGGATGCGCCAAGCCTGCTGGTCAAGGCAGGCTTGAGAGCGTGATCAGCAGTCGGTCAGGCGCAGGAAAATAGCGGCCAATTGCTCGATGCCCGCTTGATCCTGCGCGGTGAAACGCGCCAGTTGGGGGCTGTCGAGATCGAGCACGCCGATCAGGCGACCGTCCTTGACCAAGGGCACGACCAGTTCGCTGTTCGACGCACTGTCGCAGGCGATATGCCCGGCAAACGCGTGCACGTCTTCGACTCGCTGGGTTTGCAAGGTCGCCGCCGCCGTCCCGCACACGCCCCGGCCGAACGGAATCCGCACGCAGGCGATTTGCCCTTGGAACGGGCCCAGCACCAGCTCGCCATCACGATTGAGGTAGAATCCGGCCCAGTTCAAGCCCTCGAGTTGATTGAACAGGAACGCCGAAAACTGAGCGGCGTTGGCAATGAAATCACGCTCATCCGCCAGCAAGGACTCCAGCTGCGCGTGCAGCATGCCGTAGCCCTCGAGGCCCTGGCCGCTCTTTTGTAAATCGATCATGCCTTGTGCTCCAACAGTTTCAGCCCCACCCAATAGCGGGCAAATTGATACGCGCAACGTCCGTTGCGATTGCCCCGTCCCGTGGCCCAGCGCACCGCAAGGATGTCCAGCTCTTCGGTGCGTTGCCACGGCAGGCCTGCCCTGTCGGCCAATTGACCGATCCAGTGTTCGACCACATCGAGGAAGTGCTCCTGGGTGAACGGATAGAACGATAGCCACAACCCGAAGCGATCCGACAGGGCGATCTTGTCTTCCACTGCCTCGCTGGGGTGCAATTCACCATCGACCCGTTTCCAGTTTTCGTTATCGCTTTCCTTTTCCGGCACCAGGTGTCGACGGTTGGAGGTGGCGTACAGCAACACGTTGTCCGGTGCCTGTTCGAGCGAACCGTCGAGAACGCTTTTGAGCACGCGATAATCGCCCTCGCCTGACTCGAACGACAGGTCATCGCAGAACAATACGAAACGCTGCGGTAGCTTGGCGAGCTGCTCGACCACCCGCGGTAAGTCCGCCAGGTGATCACGCTCGATTTCGATAAGGCGCAGACCAGCCTCGGCGTGCTCAGCCAGCAAGGCGCGCACCAGCGACGATTTGCCAGTGCCACGCGAACCCCAGAGCAGGGCGTGGTTGGCCGGCATGCCATCGAGGAACTGGCGGGTATTTCGTCCCAGTTGCTCCACCTGGCGGTCGACGCCGATGAGGTCGCTCAGACGCATGTCCAGGCTGACCTGCAGCGGCAGCAGAAAACCGCTGCGCCTCTCACGCTGCCAGCGCGCAGCCAGGCAATGGGTCCAGTCGATGGCTTGCCGAGGGGTGGGCAACAACGGTTCGATACGGGCCAGAACGGCATCGGCACGTTCAAGAAAAGCATTTAATCGGGAATCCACGTCTTCTCCTCGGGCACGTTCACAGTAATGATGTCGATACAGCAACGAAATACAGCGTTCGATGAACGGTCAACCGCCCTGTAGCGGGGCTCGCGGGATCACCCTGCATGATCGACTATGCTTGAGCAGCGAAGGAAAACGGAAGTGATTCAACACCCCATGGACATCAAGTTCACCAACCGGCTGTCTTACAAACAAGCGCGGCTCACCGTGCTGGTCGGTTTTGTTCTGGGTATGCTGCTCAGCGTGCTGCAAATAGGCATCGATTATGCCAGTGAAGACGCCTCCATCAACCGCGAAATCCTGTCTTTACTCGAAATCAGTCACAACCCCGCCTCGCGCATCGCCTACAACATCGACGCCGAACTCGCCCAGGAACTGACCTTGGGCCTGTTGCGCTCACCTGCGATCGTCGGAGCGAAACTGACAGACAACAACGGCAGTATCCTGGCCAAGGTCAAGCGTCCAGGCCTGCAAAGCGACTATCGGGTCTTGAGTGACCTTCTGTTCGGGGCCAACCGGCAGTTCGAAGACCGCCTGTACCTGGATCATTTGCCCAGCGAATCCCTGGGTACCCTGCAATTGGACGTCGACACTTACTCGTTCGGCTACCGATTCCTGCGGCGGGCCGAGGTAACCCTGATCAATGGTTTCGCCCGCAGCCTGCTCCTGAGCGGTATCCTGCTGGCGCTGTTCTACGTGATGCTGACCAAGCCGTTGGTGCGGGTCATCCGCGAACTCAGTGGCCGCGATCCGCGCAGCGCGGAGCCGACCTCCCTGGAATGTCCGGCGGGGCATGCCAACGATGAAATCGGCGTACTGGTGAAAGTCGCCAACCAGCAATTCGAAAACATCGCCACCGAAATCCAGCAGCGACGCAACGCCGAAAACCGTCTGACCGACTATCTTGGCCAGCTGGAAAACATCGTTTCGGCGCGCACCACCGAACTCAAGACCATCAACGCCCGGCTCAGTCAGTCCAACCAGGAGCTGGAAGTCGCGCGCAGTACCGCCCTGGACATGGCCGAAGCGCGTTCCGTGTTCCTGGCCAACATGAGCCACGAAATTCGCACCCCCCTCAATGGCCTGCTGGGCATGATCGCGCTGTCGCTGGACGGCCCGCTGTCTGCCGAGCAACAGCAACAGCTGGCCATCGCCCATGACTCGGGCAAAGTGCTGGTGGAGTTGCTCAACGATATTCTCGACCTGTCGAAATTCGATGCCGGCCAGCTCGAACTCGAGCACATCCCGTTCGACCTTGGTTCGCTGGTCGAAGACACGGCCAACCTGCTGTCGCAGAACGCCGCGCCGAGTGTCGAACTGACCTGCCTGATCGATCCGGACTTTCCTGCGCTGGTGCTCGGCGATCCGACACGGGTCCGGCAGATCGTCAGTAATCTGCTGTCCAATGCGCTCAAATTCACCCGTTTTGGTCGGGTCGATGTGCGTCTGTCGACCTACCAGGATGGCGTCAGCATCGAAGTCTGCGACACCGGCATTGGCATCCCCCGGGACGCTCAGGTGAAGATCTTCAAGCCCTTCACCCAGGCCGGGGCCGGGATCACCCGACAATTTGGCGGCACCGGGTTGGGTTTGGCCCTGACCCACAACTTGTGTGAAGCCATGCAAGGCCGGCTAACCATCAGTTCTGAACCCGGTTTCGGCAGCCAGTTCTGCGCGCAACTGCCCCTGCCCAGTCACACCCGGGCACTGGCCCCGGCTCCCCTGCAGGGCAAGGTCATCGCGATTACCGCCGCCAGCAGCGGTCTGGCGGAACTGCTGAGCCGTGTATTGCCCGGGTGGGGGCTCGATTATCAGCAACGGTCGATCGATGATCCATTGCTCGGCCTGAACCCCGATGTACTGATCACCGACTGCCCCGAGTGCCTGTTCAACCTGCGCCCTACCGTCGGTGCGCCAATCCTGCTGGTGACCGCTTACGGCAGCTTCATGCCCAGCGAACAAGTCAGCGCCCTCGCCCCCCTGCAGCAGCAGGCACGCCCACTGGCACGCAATGCGCTGTATCAGACTTTGCGACGAATCTTGCTGGCGCAAACCGACACCCCCATCGATACCCGCGTCGATAGCCACGTCCCGCAGCGACGTGCGCGAGTGCTGCTGGTGGAGGACAACCCGGTCAACCAACTGGTGGCCAAGGGCATGCTGGGTAAACTCGGTTGCGACGTGATTGTCGCCGCACACGGAGCCGAGGCGCTGGATCAATTGGAAGGCCGCGACTTCGATCTGGTGCTGATGGATTGCAATATGCCGGTCATGGACGGCTATGAAGCCAGTCGGCAAATCCGTCGCAGTGGTCGGTGGCCGCAACTGCCCATCGTCGCCCTGACCGCCAACGCCATGTCCGAAGAACGCGAACGCTGCCGTGCGGCGGGCATGAGCGACTACCTGGCCAAGCCTTTCCGCCGGGAAGAGCTTGCCGCCCTGCTGGACGTTTGGATACCGGCTACGACAACGCCTTGATTTGCCCCAGCAAGTGGTCAAGGCCGTCGCGCAGGTCATTCAGCCGATCCAGATCCACACCGCTGTCGCATAACAGGCGGGCCTTGAGCGGCCCGACCTGATCACGCAGTGCGGTGCCCTTGGGCGACAAGCTCAGGTGTACCTCGCGCTCATCGCGCGCCGAGCGCTGACGCTGAACCAGTTGTAGTTGCTCAAGACGCTTGAGCAGCGGCGTCAGCGTGCCGGAGTCCAACGCCAGGCGCTCACCCAGCGCCTTGACCGTCGGCTGCTCCGGGGCAACCGCCTGCCATTCCCACAACACCAGCATCGCCAGGTACTGTGGATAAGTCAGGCCCAACTGATCGAGCATCGGCTTGTAGGCGCGAATGACCGCGCGGGACGCCGCATACAGTTTGAAGCAGAGCTGGCTGTCGAGGCTCAGCGAGTCGACGGACAAGCTGTTCATTTGAGCAGTGCTTCGATCTCACCGCTCAAGTCCTGCGGCTTGGTCGCTGGTGCGAAGCGCTTGACCAGCTGGCCGTCCTTGCCGATCAGGAATTTGGTGAAATTCCACTTGATACCTTGGGAACCGAGCACACCCGGTGCACGCTTTTTCAACTGCACAAACAAGGGATGGGCGCCGTCGCCATTGACTTCAATCTTTTTGAACAGCGGGAAACTGACACCGTAGTTCAGCTCGCAGAACTCGCTGATCGCCCCTTCGTTGCCCGGTTCCTGCTTGCCGAATTGATTGCAGGGGAAGCCAAGCACCACCAGGCCTTGATCCTTGTAGGTCTGCCACAGTTCCTCAAGGCCTTTGTATTGCGGGGTGAAACCGCATTTGCTGGCGGTGTTGACCACCAATACCGCCTTGCCGGCGAAATCCGCCAAGGTTTTTTGTTCGCCCTTGATGGTGGTGCAAGGGATGCTTAGGAGGTTGTCGCTCATGATCGAGGCACTCGAAAAGGGGTGATGCGACAAACATAGCGAGCAATTGAATTGTGTGCAATCTAATAAATCCCACCTGCCCCTCAATCCACACTCAATCCCTGTAGGAGCTGCCGCAGGCTGCGATCTTTTGATCTTGATCTTTCGCGATTGAGAGAAAAAACAAAGATCAAAAGATCGCAGCCTGCGGCAGCTCCTACAGGGTTCGCGTTACGAGCGGGGTACCAGGTCCAGGCACACCGAGTTGATGCAGTAACGCAGGCCGGTTGGCGGCGGGCCATCCGGGAATACGTGGCCCAGGTGCGCGTCACATTTGGCGCAGACCACTTCGGTGCGGATCATGCCGTGGCTGACATCACGAATCTCGGTCATGGCGCTATCTCCGATCGGCGCATAAAAGCTTGGCCAGCCGCAGCCGGAATCGAACTTGGTGCTGGAATCGAACAACGGCTCGCTACAGCAGATGCAGTGGTAGATACCGTCGGTCTTGGTGCCGTTGTACTTGCCGGAAAACGGGCGTTCGGTGCCCTTGAGGCGGCAAACGTTGTACTGTTCCGGATCGAGCATGGCTTTCCATTCTTCCAGGGTTTTTTCCAACTTTTCCATCATCACACCTCAGCAACTGAAAAAGCCCGATCTGTACCTTTTCCACGGATCGGGCGGCACGTATGATTGCGCCTCGTCAAACGCCAGTCTGGCAGCCAGGCCACGCGCATTCAAACGGATTTATGGGTGCTGCCTCTCAAGGCGTCAGGCCTGTGTGATTACGCAGGATTCCCAGCACGGTTGTCCACACACCGCCTGGATCGTTCATTTTCGGGAACACATCGCCATGCAGGTCAGCAAATCGAACAAGCTCGCCAACGTCTGCTACGACATTCGCGGCCCAGTGCTCAAGCACGCCAAACGCCTGGAAGAGGAAGGCCATCGCATCCTCAAGCTGAACATCGGCAACCCGGCGCCCTTTGGTTTCGAAGCGCCGGATGAAATCCTCCAGGACGTGATCCGCAATCTGCCCACCGCCCAGGGCTACAGCGACTCCAAGGGCCTGTTCAGCGCGCGCAAGGCCGTGATGCAGTACTACCAGCAAAAACAGGTGGAAGGCGTCGGCATTGAAGACATCTACCTGGGCAACGGCGTTTCCGAGCTGATCGTGATGTCGATGCAGGCCCTGCTCAACAACGGCGACGAAGTGCTGGTACCGGCGCCCGACTACCCGTTGTGGACCGCCGCGGTAAGCCTCTCGGGCGGCAACCCGGTGCATTACCTGTGCGACGAGCAAGCGAACTGGTGGCCGGACCTGGCGGACATCAAGGCCAAGATCACCCCGAACACCAAGGCACTGGTGATCATCAACCCGAACAACCCGACCGGTGCGGTGTACTCCAAAGAAGTCCTGCTGGGCATGCTGGAGCTGGCCCGCCAGCACAACCTGGTGGTGTTTTCCGACGAAATCTACGACAAGATCCTGTACGACGACGCCGTGCACATCTGCACCGCGTCCCTGGCGCCGGACCTGCTGTGCCTGACCTTCAACGGCCTGTCCAAGTCCTATCGAGTGGCGGGTTTCCGTTCCGGCTGGATCGCCATTTCCGGACCGAAACACCACGCCCAGAGCTACATCGAAGGCATCGACATGCTGGCTAACATGCGCCTGTGCGCCAACGTGCCGAGCCAGCACGCGATCCAGACCGCACTGGGTGGCTATCAAAGCATCAACGACCTGGTGCTGCCGTCGGGGCGCCTGCTGGAGCAGCGTAACCGCACTTGGGAACTGCTCAACGACATTCCCGGTGTGAGCTGCGTCAAACCGATGGGCGCACTGTATGCGTTCCCGCGGATCGACCCGAAGGTCTGCCCGATCCACAACGACGAAAAATTCGTCCTCGACCTGCTGCTCTCGGAGAAGCTGCTGGTGGTGCAAGGCACGGCGTTCAACTGGCCATGGCCCGACCACTTCCGCGTCGTGACCCTGCCGCGCGTCGATGACCTGGACATGGCCATCGGACGCATTGGCAATTTCCTCAAATCCTATCGCCAATAAGCAGCCAGTCACCGTGCGATACCAAAAACATCGCACGGTGATTCATTCTGCAACATATGCTCGCGCCCTACCCGTGACCTCACTCCCGATGCCCGTGCACTGCCCCATTGCCTGGTCACATCGAGCAACGACGGGCACTTTGTTGCCGGTTGGCTGGCAAATCTCTTTGCCATCCCTTGTCGGAAATGCCCTGCAAACAGCTACGCTGTTGCTGTAGGACACAGTTTGAAATAGTCACTCGGTTGAATACCCCGTTGCGGCACCTTATATACCCCGCAGTACGCTACATCTTTAGCTTGAGGAGATTTCTACAACCATGATGCGCATCCTGCTGTTCTTGGCCACTAACCTGGCGGTCGTGCTGATTGCCAGCATCACCCTGAGCCTTTTCGGCTTCAACGGGTTCATGGCGGCCAATGGGGTTGATCTCAACCTCAATCAGCTGCTGATTTTCTGTGCGGTCTTCGGTTTCGCCGGTTCCCTGTTCTCGCTGTTCATCTCCAAGTGGATGGCGAAGATGAGCACCAGCACCCAAATCATCAGCCAGCCACGCACGCGTCACGAGCAATGGCTGCTGCAAACGGTCGAGCAATTGTCCCGCGAAGCCGGGATCAAGATGCCGGAAGTCGGGATCTTCCCGGCCTATGAGGCGAACGCGTTTGCCACCGGCTGGAACAAGAACGACGCACTGGTCGCGGTCAGCCAGGGCCTGCTGGAGCGTTTCTCGCCGGATGAAGTGAAAGCCGTCCTGGCCCACGAAATCGGCCACGTGGCCAATGGCGACATGGTGACCCTGGCCTTGATCCAGGGCGTAGTGAACACCTTCGTGATGTTCTTCGCACGGATCATCGGCAACTTTGTCGACAAGGTGATCTTCAAGAACGAAGAAGGCCAGGGCATTGCCTACTACATAGCCACCATTTTCGCCGAACTGGTCCTGGGTATCCTGGCCAGTGCCATCGTCATGTGGTTCTCGCGCAAGCGCGAATTCCGCGCGGACGAAGCCGGTGCACGCCTGGCCGGTACCAACGCGATGATTGGCGCACTGCAACGCCTGCGCGCGGAACAGGGCCTGCCGGTGCATATGCCTGACACCCTGAATGCCTTCGGCATCAACGGTGGCATCAAACAGGGCTTCGCCCGCATGTTCATGAGCCACCCGCCGCTGGAAGAGCGTATCGACGCACTGGCGCGTCGTCGCGGCTGAACGCTGGCGATATAAACAAGAAGGCCCGCAATGATGCGGGCCTTTTTTTGCCTGCTGATTTATACGGCGCTCATCAGGGCCCCTTCGCGGGCAAGCCCGCTCCCACAGTTGGCCGAGTTATCAAGATGAATGAGGTCTAATGTGGGAGCGGGCTTGCCCGCGAAGGGGCCGGCACTGGCGGCTACAACCTATCGGCTGGAAACCCGATACACCCGCTCTTCAAGCCGCGTAACGCCTGCCTCCAGAAATTTGCCGCTCTCGCTCAACACATCCTGGTCTTCGAGGGTCTTCAGCGTCCACGAAGCACCGAACAACCGCTGCACTTCTTCATCGAGCACGGCAAAAGGCGGCCCCTCCATTTGCGCCTGGTCGTAGTCCAGGGTAATCAACAACCCGTTGGAGCCCTTGGGCAGGATCCGCGTCAAATGAGCTGCATAGCGCTCACGCATTGGCGCGGGCAACGCAATCAATGCGGCTCGATCATAGACGGCCGAGCAGTCGGCGACATCGCCTGGCGTCAGATCGAAGAAATCGCCACACCACAGCTCGATGGAACCTGCGCGATATACCTTGAAAGGTCCTTGTTCATCCACTGCTGGATCAAATTGATGCTCGCTGAAGAAATCCTCGACAGCCTTTTCCGACAGTTCGATCCCCAGCACCTCATGGCCTCGCTGCGCCAGCCACAGCAGGTCCAGGCTCTTGCCGCATAACGGCACCAGTACGCGAGCGCCCTCTTCCAGGCCCAGCGCCGGCCAGAATCGCTGGAGATACGGGTTCACTTGCGGCAAGTGAAAACCGATCTGATTCGATTTCCATTTTTTGTGCCAAAACTCCGGCTGCATAAATAACCCCAAAATTCGATCAAAACACCCTAAAACTTATATTAGATTTAGATCAATGATCTGACAGAAGATGGCTCTATCTTAACTCTCAGGAGCTCATCCATGTTCCCCAGCCTCTACATATCCCATGGTTCGCCAATGCTGGCCCTGGAACCTGGCGCCAGTGGGCCGGCCCTCGCTCGCCTGGCGACAGAGATGCCCAGGCCAGACGCTATCGTGATTGTCTCTGCGCATTGGGAAAGCGATGAACTGCTGGTCGGCGGCAACCCGCAGCCGGACACCTGGCATGACTTGGGCGGTTTTCCACGGGCCCTGTTCGAGGTGCAATACCCGGCCCCCGGCAACCCCGACCTGGCCGCACAGGTGGTCAATATGTTACAGGCCAACGCCCTTCCCGCCCGCATCGACAGCACCCGACCGTTCGACCATGGTGTCTGGGTGCCGCTGTCGTTGATGTATCCGCAGGCCGATATCCCGATTGTTCAGGTTTCACTGCCTACCCGAGGCGGTCCCGCGCTACAGGCCCGCGTTGGCAAGGCCCTGAGCGGCTTGCGTGAACAGGGCGTGCTGTTGATCGGTTCCGGCAGCATTACCCACAACCTGCGAGAGCTGGACTGGCATGCCGGCCCCGAGAGCGTACAACCCTGGGCCAAGGTATTTCGCGACTGGATGATCGACAAGCTGGCGGCCAACGATGAAGCCGCCTTGCACGACTATCGCCGGCAAGCACCGAACGCGGTGCGTAACCATCCCAGCGATGAACATCTGTTGCCGTTGTACTTTGCCCGCGGTGCCGGGGGCCCATTCAGTATTGCCCACCAGGGATTCACCCTGGGCGCGCTGGGCATGGACATCTACCGTTTCGGATAAGGGCCAGAGCCTGCGGCGGCCAGGTTCAAGCCACATCGACCCCCACATGGATCGCATCGTGGCGCCAAAACTCCAGGTCACAATCGATCAGCCGCCCATGCTGATCGTAATTGACCCGGGCGATGCGCAGTCCAGGACTGCCCACCGACACCCGCAAAGCGGCCGCCGCGTCTGCCGACAACGCCGTCGGCACAATCTCGAAGCGCACCCGCCCGTAATGCAGGTCGTAGTGCCGCGCATACAGCTCGGTGATCGACTGATTCAGGTCGAAATCCAGAATGCCAGGAAAATACTGCGGATTGAGATAGTGCTCCACGTACAGCACCAGTCGCCCATCGATGCGCCGCGAACGACAGATCTGAATCACGCTCGACAATGCTGGCAACTGTAACCAGGCACAGACTGCCGCCGATGCCGGCTGCAATCGCGCCGAAATGACTTCGGTGGACGGCACCCGCCCCTGGGCGCTGACCATGGCGTGAAAGTGGCTGCGCTGCATCAGGTTATAAGCCAGGCGCGGTGGCGACACGAACCAGCCCCGGCGCTCCTCGCGATAGATCTGACCCTGGGCTTCGAGCTGCAGCAAGGCCTCGCGCACGGTTATGCGCGTGGTCCCAAACAACTCACTGAGCTTGCGTTCGGCTGGCAACTTGCTCCCCGGTGCCAGCAGCCCGTGATCGATCTGCTCCTGAAGCACCTGGCCAATGGCTGTCACCGCTTTTGTTGCCTCATCGCGCATCAACGTTACCTATCTGGACTAGACCAGCACACTTACAGGGCAGAACCGGCGAGATAACCGGCTGTTTAAAGATCCTGCAAGCGTAGGCAATGCAGATGACCGAGAGATGACATAGCCGCCCGACGGTCACCCCAATCGCGTGCAAGACATCGGCCAAGTCCTTGCGCAATGGGCCTTCGCCCATGGTCTACGCTTACTTGGCACCCGCCAATACCGGGCAAGTAAACGTTCATCGGGGCGGCGAACGACATCAAAGTGTCATCGAGTCACCCTAGATTGGCTCAGGTATTGCTGACCTAGACCAACACAACCGCAATCGCAGCGTTGAAAACGCCCATAGGAGCTTCGGAATGAAACAGCTTTTCCTGGCATCACTGTTAGGCTCGACCATTGCCATGTGCACCGCCGCCATGGCGGCTGATGATTTGAAAACCCTGGAAGCCGCTGCGAGAGCGGAAGGCGCCGTCAACAGTGTCGGCATGCCCGATGACTGGGCCAACTGGAAAGGCACCTGGGAAGACCTGGCGAAGAACTACGGCCTCAAGCACATGGACACCGACATGAGCTCGGCCCAGGAAATCGCCAAGTTTGCCGCCGAGAAAGACAACGCCAGTGCCGATATAGGCGATGTGGGCGCAGCCTTTGGCCCGATCGCGGTGAAACAGAACGTTACCCAGCCCTACAAGCCATCCACCTGGGACCAGGTCCCGACCTGGGCTAAAGACAAGGACGGTCACTGGGCATTGGCCTACACCGGCACCATCGCCTTTATCGTCAACAAGAAGCTGCTGCACGGCTCCGAAGTACCGACCAAGTGGGCTGACCTCAAAACCGGCAAATACAAGGTATCGATCGGTGACGTGAGCACCGCCGCCCAGGCTGCCAACGGCGTTCTGGCGGCTGCCTATGCCAACGGTGGCGACGAGAAAAACCTGCAACCGGCTCTGGCGCTGTTTGCCGATCTCGCTAAACAAGGTCGCCTGTCGATGTCCAACCCGGTCATCGGCGCCATGGAAAAAGGCGAGATCGAAGTGGGCGTGGTCTGGGACTTCAACGGCCTGAGTTACAAGGCCAAGATGGCCAATCCGGATGACTACGTGGTGCTGATCCCGTCCGATGGCTCGGTGATTTCCGGCTACACCACCATCATCAACAAATACGCCAAGAACCCGAACGCCGCCAAGCTGACCCGCGAGTACATCTTCAGCGATGCTGGCCAGATTAACCTGGCCAAGGGTAACGCCCGTCCGATCCGAGCCGAGCACCTGACCCTGCCAGCTGAGGTCCAGGCCAAGCTGCTGCCGAACGAGCAGTACAAGAAAGTCACGCCGATCAAGGATGCGGATGCGTGGGAGAAGACCTCCAAGTCCCTGCCACAGAAGTGGAACGAAGAAGTCATTGTTGAAATGAAGTAATGCTTCATCCGTAGGAGCCGGCTTGCTGGCGATACAGTCAACGCGGTCTCTTTGAGCATCGCGTTTATCCAATCGCCAGCAAGCCGGCTCCTACGGGTTTGGAGAACATCCACGGAGTTTTGCCCCCATGAAACACAACGTCATCCTTGTCGTGCTCGACGGCCTCAACTACGAGGTCGCCCGTCACGCCATGGGGCACCTGCAGGCCTACGTCGGCGCAGGACGCGCCGCACTCTACAAGCTGGAATGCGAGCTGCCGGCCTTGTCCCGACCGCTCTACGAATGCATCCTCACCGGCGTCACGCCGATCGACAGCGGCATCGTTCACAACAACGTCTCGCGCCTGTCCAACCAGCGCAGCATTTATCACTACGCCACCGCTGCCGGCCTGAAAACCGCCGCCGCGGCCTATCACTGGGTCAGTGAGTTGTATAACCGATCGCCGTTCGTGGCGGCCCGGGATCGCCATACCGACGACCCAAGCCTGCCAATCCAGCACGGGCACTTCTACTGGAACGACCACTACCCCGACTCACACCTGTTCGCCGACGCCGAAAACCTGCGCCTGCGCCACGCACCGAATTTCCTGCTGGTGCACCCGATGAACATCGACGACGCCGGGCACAAGCACGGCCTCGACACCTCGCAGTACCGCAACAGCGCGCGCTCGGCGGACATCATCATCGCCGACTACCTGCAAGGCTGGCTCGACGCCGGGTATCAGGTGCTGGTGACCGCTGACCACGGCATGAACAGTGACCGCTCCCATAACGGCTTGCTACCCGAGGAGCGTGAAGTGCCGCTGTTCGTCCTCGGCGACGCCTTCAGTTTCAATGCCGGCGCCACACCCAAGCAAACAGAACTGTGCGGCACCGTGTGCGAATTACTGGGTGTCCCCCACGACAAGCCGATCTGCCGGGAGCTACTCAAGTGAACGCCATGACCCGCGGCAAATGGCTGGCAGCCTTTTGCCTGATACCTTTCGCGCTGTTTTTCTTCGTGTTCCAACTCGCGCCGCTGTTCTGGGTGATGATCAACAGCCTGCAATCGGAAGAGTTCGGCTGGGGCCTGGCCAATTTCACCAAAATCTTCAACTCGAAATTCTACCTGCAGGCGATCCGGTACAGCCTCGAAATCAGTTTCTGGTCCAGCGTGTTCGGCATCATCATTGCCGTACTTGGCGCCTATTCCTTGCGCCGCGTCGACTCCAGGCTGCGTAATTTCGTCAATGCCTTTGCCAACATGACCAGTAACTTCTCCGGGGTACCGTTGGCGTTCGCCTTCATCATTTTGCTGGGCTTCAACGGCAGCTTCACCATCATGCTCAAGCAGGCCGGGATCATTCAGGACTTCAACCTGTACTCGAAAACCGGGCTGATCATTCTCTACACCTACTTCCAGATTCCCCTGGGCGTGTTGCTGCTGTACCCCGCCTTCGATGCGCTGCGCGAAGACTGGCGCGAATCCGCCGCGTTGCTCGGTGCCAACGGCTGGCAGTTCTGGCGCCACATCGGCCTGCCGGTGCTGACTCCGGCCCTGCTCGGCACCTTCGTGATCCTGCTGGCCAACGCCCTCGGCGCCTACGCCACGGTGTACGCCCTGACTACCGGCAACTTCAACGTGCTGACGATCCGGATCGCCGCGATGGTGTCGGGCGATATTTCCCTGGACCCGAACCTGGCCAGTGCCCTGGCCGTGGTGCTGGTGGCATTGATGACCCTGGTGACCATCGTCCATCAACTGCTGTTGAAGAGGAGCTACCATGTCTCGCGCTGAATTAGGGGCTGCCGGCATCTACCATCGGGTGGTGGTCTACCTGCTGTTTGCAATCATGCTGCTGCCGCTGATCGGCACCTTTGTCTATTCGATTTCCAGCAGTTGGTCGGCCACCATTCTACCCAGCGGTTTCAGTATCAAATGGTATGCGCAGCTGTGGAGCGATCCGCGCTTCCTGAGCGCTTTCGGCCAGTCACTGCTGGTTTGTGTCGGTGCGCTGATCCTGGCGGTCGTGCTGATCCTGCCGCTGCTGTTCGTGGTGCATTACCACTTCCCCAAACTCGATGCGCTGATGAACATCCTGATCCTGCTGCCCTTTGCCGTACCGCCCGTGGTGTCATCGGTGGGGCTTTTGCAGCTCTATGGCTCCGGGCCGTTTGCGATGGTCGGCACGCCATGGATCCTGATCGGCTGTTATTTCACCGTAGCGCTGCCGTTCATGTACCGCGCCATCACCAACAACCTGCAAGCAATCAACCTGCGCGACCTGATGGACGCCGCCCAGTTGCTCGGCGCGAGCACCTTCCAGGCTGCATTCCTGGTGGTGCTGCCGAACCTGCGCAAAGGCTTGATGGTGGCGCTGCTGCTGTCGTTCTCGTTCCTGTTCGGTGAGTTCGTGTTCGCCAACATCCTCGTCGGCACTCGCTACGAAACCCTGCAGGTTTATCTCAACAACATGCGCAACAGTAGCGGTCACTTCACCAGTGCGCTGGTGATTTCCTACTTCCTATTTGTGCTGGTCTTGACCTGGATTGCCAATATCTTGAACAGGGACAAAAGCGAATGAGCTATGTCAGCGTCCAACATCTGCAGAAAAACTACTCGGGCACCACAGTATTCAGCGACATCAACTGCGAAATCCAGAAAGGCGAGTTCGTAACCCTGCTGGGCCCGTCCGGTTGCGGCAAGTCCACGTTGCTGCGCTGCATCGCCGGGCTGACATCGGTCGATGGCGGCAAGATCCTGCTCGATGGCGTCGATATCGTGCCGTTAAGCCCGCAAAAACGCGGGATCGGCATGGTGTTCCAGAGTTACGCGCTGTTCCCCAACATGACCGTTGAGCAGAATGTCGCCTTCGGTTTACGCATGCAGAAAGTCAACGCTGACGACAGCCAGAAGCGTGTCGCAGAAGTATTGAAACTGGTGGAGCTGCAAGATTTTGCCGCCCGTTATCCGCATCAGTTGTCCGGCGGCCAATGCCAGCGCGTCGCCCTCGCCCGTTCGCTGGTAACCCGGCCCAGGCTGTTGCTGCTGGACGAACCGCTGTCAGCCCTGGATGCGCGGATTCGCAAGCACCTGCGCGAACAAATCCGTCAGATCCAGCGCGAACTGGGCCTGACCACCATCTTCGTCACTCACGATCAGGAAGAAGCGCTGACGATGTCCGACCGTATTTTCCTGATGAACCAGGGAAAGATCGTACAAAGCGGTGACGCTGAAACCCTTTACACCGCACCGGTGGACGTTTTCGCCGCCGGTTTCATCGGCAACTACAATTTGCTGGACGCCGACAGCGCGTCGAAGCTGTTGCAACGGCCGATCAAGCACCGCATCGCCATTCGCCCGGAGGCCATCGAACTGAGCCTCGACGGCGATCTCGACGCCCAGGTGCGCAGCCACAGCCTGCTGGGCAACGTGATTCGCTACCGGATCGAAGCCCGCGGCGTGGAACTGGTGGTGGATGTGCTCAACCGCTCGGCGTCCGACCTGCATCCCGATGGTCAGCGCCTGGCGCTTTCCATCGATCCGACGGCCCTGCGTGAGGTAGCCTGATGCCCTTGCTGAAGTTGAAGAGAGAACTGCACTGATGGCCCTGGCAATTTTTGATCTGGACGAAACCCTGATCCACGGCGACTGCGCCTCGTTGTGGAGCGAACAAATGGTCCGCCTCGGCTGGGTCGACGGCGAATCCTTCCTGCGTCGCGACAAGGAATTGATGGACGCCTACGGCAGGGGGCACCTGGCCATGGAGGACTACATGGCCTTCAGCCTGGAACCCTTGATCGGCCGAACTCCCGCAGAAGTCGAGCACTTGGTCGGCCCTTGGGTGGAAGACTTTATCGAACCGATCATCTTCAGCGACGCCACCAAAACCATCGCCGCCCACCGCAAGGCCGGCGACCGGATCCTGGTGATCTCGGCCTCGGGCGTCCATTTGGTCAAGCCGATTGCCGAACGCCTGGGCATCGATGAAATCCTGGGTATCGAACTGGAAGTGGCACACGGGGCCTATACCGGCAAGACCGTCGGCACCCTGACCTACCGCGAAGGCAAGATCACCCGGTTGCTGGAGTGGCTGGATGCCGAAGAGGAAAACCTGGAAGGCGCGAGTTTCTACTCGGACTCACGCAATGATTTGCCGTTGTTGCTGAAGGTCGATTACCCGCACGTGGTGAACCCCGACCCGGTGTTGCTTGAGCAGGCGCAAAAGGCCGGCTGGCCAATCCACACCTGGAAATAGTACCTCGCCCTGATCATTCCCACGCTCCGCGTGGGAATGCAGCCCGGGACGCAGAGCGTCCCAGAGCCGAACGCGGAGCGTCCGACGAGGCATTCCCACGCAGAGCGTAGGAACGATCGGTATCAGAGCAGGCTTTCGTCAATCACCAACACCAACTTCCCCGCCACCTTGTTACTCGCCAACTCGGCAAACGCCGCTTCGGCGTCCTTGATCGGGAAAGCCTTGGCCAGTTGCGGGCTCAAGCGTTTATCCGCAAACAGCGGCCAGACGTGCTGGCGCAGATCGCTGAACAGATCCGCCTTGAACTGATCATCGCGGCTGCGCAGGGTCGAGCCCAGCAACTGCACACGCTTGGCCAGCACCTGCGCCAGGTCGAGCGTGGCCTCGCGGCCGCCCATCAGACCGATCAGCACCCAACGGCCATCAGTCGCCATCAGTTTCAGGTTCAACGCTGCGTAGTTGCCGCCCACCGGATCGAGGACGACGTCGAATGGCCCCAAGTCGCGCAGGCTGTCCAGTTCGTCAGTGCGCACCACACCGCCCTGGGCGCCGAGCGCTTCGCAATAGGCCAGGCGCTCAGCAGAGCCGACACTGACCCAGCACGGATTGCCGAACGCCTTGCACAGCTGAATGGCAGCTGAACCGATTCCACTCGCTCCGGCGTGCAACAGCACTTTTTCACCGGGCTTGAGATGCGCAAGCTGAAACAAGTTCAACCAGACGGTTGCGTAGACTTCCGGCAACGCGGCCGCTTCCGCCAACGACATTTCGTCGGGAACCGGCAACACGTGCCGCCCGTCGACCACCACCTCCTGGGCCATCCCGCCCCCGGCCAGCAAGGCGCAAACCCGATCGCCCACCTGCCAGGACGATCCCGGTCCGACCTCGCTGATCACCCCCGAACACTCTAGACCAAGCACTTGGCTGGCACCCGGCGGTGGCGGATAAAGACCGGCCTTCTGCAACAAGTCGGCACGATTGAGACCTGCTGCCGCCACTCGAATACGAACTTGCCCTACATCACACGCAGGACTGGGCTCTTCAACCCACACCACTTGACCGTCAACGCCTTGCAATGCTTTCACAGTGCCTCCATAGTGAGTCTGGACTGAGCCCGAAGCTTGTAGCACCGGGCTTTTTGCATTATGCGACCGGCCCATGTGGAACCGGCGACTTCAAAGACGGCCTAATATGCGTTATCAATTGTCCCCGCGTCGAATCAACATGAAGCGTTTGTTCCCCAGCACTGCCCTCGCCCTTTTCATCGGTATCGGCCTGCTGCCGATGTCCGGCAATACTTTCGCAGCCAACAGCTGGGACAAGCTTCAGCCCGACCGTGACGAAGTCATCGCCAGTCTGAACGTCGTGGAGTTGCTCAAGCGCCACCACTACAGCAAGCCGCCGCTCGATGACGCGCGCTCGGTGATCATCTACGACAGCTACCTGAAATTGCTCGACCCGTCGCGCAGCTACTTCATGGCCAGCGACATCGCCGAATTCGACAAGTGGAAGACCCAGTTCGACGACTTCCTCAAGAGCGGCGACCTCAACGCCGGGTTCACCATCTACAAGCGCTACCTGGACCGCGTCAAATCGCGCCTGGACTTTGCCCTTGCCGAGCTGAACAAAGGCGTCGACAAGATCGACTTCACCAGCAAGGAAACCTTGCTGATCGACCGCAAGGATGCCCCTTGGCTCAAATCCACCGCGGAACTCGACGACCTGTGGCGCAAACGCGTCAAGGACGAAGTGCTGCGGCAGAAGATCGCCGGCAAGGATTCCAAGCAAATCCAGGAAACCCTGACCAAGCGCTACAAGAACCAGCTGGCGCGCCTGGACCAGACCCGCGCGGAAGACATCTTCCAGGCGTACATCAACACCTTCGCCATGTCCTACGACCCGCACACCAACTATCTGTCGCCGGATAACGCGGAAAACTTCGACATCAACATGAGCCTGTCCCTAGAGGGCATCGGCGCCGTATTGCAGAGCGATAACGATCAAGTCAAGGTCGTGCGCCTGGTGCCTGCGGGCCCGGCGGACAAGACCAAGCAAGTCGCACCGGCCGACAAGATCATCGGCGTTGCCCAGGGCAACAAAGAGATGGTAGACGTGGTCGGCTGGCGCCTGGACGAAGTGGTCAAGCTGATCCGCGGCCCCAAAGGCACCATCGTGCGCCTGGAAGTGATTCCGGCCAGCAATGCACCGAACGACCAGACCAGCAAGATCGTGCCGATCACTCGCGAAGCGGTTAAGCTCGAAGACCAGGCGGTGAAGAAGTCGGTGCTCAATCTCAAGCAGGATGGCAAGGACTACAAGCTCGGCGTCATCGAGATCCCGGCTTTCTACCTGGACTTCAAGGCGTTCCGTGCCGGCGATCCGGATTACAAGAGCACCACCCGCGACGTCAAGAAGCTGCTGACCGAGTTGCAAAAGGACAAGGTTGACGGCGTGGTCATCGACCTGCGCAACAACGGCGGTGGCTCCTTGCAGGAAGCCACCGAGCTGACCAGCCTGTTCATCGACAAAGGTCCGACCGTACTCGTGCGTAACGCCGATGGCCGTGTCGACGTCCTGGAAGATGAAAACCCGGGCGCCTTCTACAAAGGCCCGATGGCGTTGCTGGTCAACCGCCTGTCCGCCTCGGCTTCGGAAATTTTCGCTGGCGCCATGCAGGACTACCACCGCGCACTGATCATCGGCGGCCAGACCTTCGGCAAAGGCACCGTGCAGACCATCCAGCCGCTGAACCATGGTGAGCTCAAGCTGACCCTGGCCAAGTTCTACCGGGTTTCCGGACAGAGCACCCAGCATCAGGGCGTACTGCCGGACATCGATTACCCGTCGATCATCGATACCAAGGAAATCGGCGAAAGCGCCCTGCCCGAAGCCATGCCGTGGGACACCATCCGTGCGGCGATCAAGCCTGCGGTCGACCCGTTCAAACCGTACATCACCCAGCTCAAGTCCGAGCATGACGTACGCACGGCCAAGGACGCGGAGTTCGTGTTCATCCGTGACAAACTGGCCCTGGCGCAAAAACTGATGACGGAAAAAACCGTCAGCCTCAATGAGGCCGAGCGTCGTGCCCAGCACGCCGATATCGAAGCCAAGCAGCTTGCCATGGAGAATATCCGCCGCAAGGCCAAGGGCGAAGAGCCGCTCAAGGAGCTGAAGAAAGAAGACGAAGACGCTATCGCGGCCGAGGACGACAAGACCAAGCCGGAAGACGACGCCTACCTGAGCGAGACCGGGCGCATCCTGCTGGATTACTTGAAGCTCAATACGGCGGTAGCCAAGCACTAAGCTGATGGCAATTTAATGCTGACGCTCCCCGGAGCGTCATCAAATAGTCATCCTTCTGTCGTGAAATAACGGACCGGTAGCGCCTCTTTTAACCAAGAGCACGCCCGGTCCTTTTTTTTCGCCAGAGATCGCCATGACCACAACCGAACAGCTGAGTGCCTTGAGTTCAATCCTGGCTCAAAGCGGTTTGCACAGCCTGTTCCAACCCATCATCAGCCTCTCCGAGCGACGCATCCTGGGCTACGAAGCCCTGAGCCGCGGCCCCTCCAATAGTCCGTTGCACTCTCCTGTCGCCCTGTTCGCCGTCGCCCGCCAGGCGGGTCGCCTCAGCGAACTGGAAATCGCCTGCCGACAGAGCGCGTGCCGGCGCTTCAACGAACAACAGCTACCCGGCAAACTGTTCCTCAACGTCTCCCCGGAATCCTTGCTCGAAGCCGCCCACCAGCCCGGTCGCACCTTGCAGTTGCTGCAGGATTTCGGCATTAAACCGAACCAGGTGGTCATCGAACTCACCGAGCAGACCCCCACCGACGACTTCCAGCTGCTGCACACCGCCCTGCATCATTACCGGGCCATGGGGTTTTCCATTGCGCTGGACGATCTGGGCGCGGGTTACTCCAGCTTGCGCCTGTGGTCCGAACTACGTCCCGACTACGTGAAGATCGACCGACATTTCATCGACGGCATTCACCTGGATGCCCTCAAGCGCGAGTTCGTTGGCTCGATCCTGCAAATTGCCAACGCCTCGCGGGCACAGGTGATCGCCGAAGGCATCGAATTGCCGGAAGAACTGGCGGTACTGACCGAAATGGGCGTCGACCTGGTCCAGGGCTATCTTCTCTGCCGGCCACAGGAACATCCACCGCGCGATGCCCGCACCTTGATGCCCAGGCGCGACAGCAGCGCCGTGGCGCTGGGCGAAGACGGCAGCGACCTGAGTGCCCTGCTCAACGACCAGCCCGCGGTGGCCCGCCACACCCCGACCGCCACCGTGCTCGAAGCCTTCCGTCGCCAGGCCAACCTGAACTCGCTGGCGGTGCTGGATGAACAAGGCCAGCCTTGCGGTATCGTCCATCGCCATTCGCTTTCGGATGCCCTGCTCAAGCCGTTTGCCACCGACCTGTTCGCCCGCAAACCGATCAGCCGCCTGATGAGCGACGACTTCCTCGCCGTCGAGCTGGGCCAGTCGCTGCAGCAAGTCAGCCGGTTGATCACCAGCCGCGCCCGGCAACGCATCGAAGAAGACTTCATCATCACCCTCGATGGTAATTACCTGGGCCTGGGCCGGGTGATCGACGTGCTCAAGCTGATCACCGAACTGAAAATCCAGCAAGCGCGCTACGCCAACCCCCTGACCCTGCTGCCGGGCAACGTACCCATCCAGCAATGCCTGACCCGCCTGCTGCAACAGCAACGCGAATCGCTGATCTGCTACGTGGACATCGACAGCTTCAAACCCTTCAACGACATCTACGGCTACGGCCGTGGCGATGAAGTGCTGTTGTGCCTGGCGCAATGCCTGAATGATCGCATCGATCCGTCCCGAGATTTCGTCGGCCACATTGGCGGCGATGACTTCCTGCTGGTGCTGGGCCCGGACGACTGGCGCAAGCGCTTGAACCAACTGCTGGAGGACTTCCAGGGTCAGTGCCGACGTTTCTACCGCAGCGAACACCTGGAAGCCGGCTGCTTCATCGCCCCCAACCGCCAGGGCACGCGCCAGGAATTCCCATTGTTGTCACTGTCGGTCGGCGTGGTGCATCTACACCCACAGGCCTGCGCACATCTCGATGCCAGCCGGTTGGCGGAAATGGCCTCGCAGGCCAAGCATCACGCCAAGGATGTGCCGGGGTATAGCGTGCATGTGATGGATAGCCTGGAGGGGACGGGGCGAGGGAGTGAATGGTTGATGGCGCCATCGCACTCCACTTGACCAGCCGTCTGCAGTTGGCCTGACCACGAGTTCAGCGGATTTACCAGCATGCTTGGTCACCATGACCTGCGCAGGCTGCTCATTGCTTCAGTGCTCAGACTGCCAGGTCACCCGATCAACCAGCGGTGACAGTCATGCCACCGTCGGCCATGACCACGGAACCGACGATGAAGCTCGCGCGGTCCGAGGCGAGAAATGCCACCACTTCGGCGATTTCCTCAGGCTGCGCGGCACGGCCAATGGGAGCGGCTTCGCCATGCCGGGCCAGGAAGCCGGGACCGTCGTCAACCACGTCGTTGAGGATGTTGGTCACCACGTCGCCGACGCCGATGGCATTGACTCGAATGCCATGCTCGATTACCTCGAGCGCCAGCGTGCGGGTCAACTGGGCCAGTGCGCCTTTTGATGCGGTGTAAGCGGCAATGGTTGGGAATGCGAAATAGGCTGCGTAAGAGGCAATGTTGACTATCGCTCCCGATTTATTGGGCATCATCGCCTTGACCGCTTCGCGGCAATGCAGGAAGGCCGCGGTTGCGTTGACCGCCTGGATGCGCTCCCAGTCTTCGCGGGTCATGTCGATGACCAACTTGTTGATGATGATCCCGGCGTTGTTGACCAGAATGTCCAGCCGACCGAACGTCTCGACGGCCAATCCGACTGCGCGCTCGGCGACGCCGTCTTCGGTGATATCGGCCACCAGTGGCACTAACCCGGGGCGGGCGAGTTCTTCGACGCTGGGATTGCGGTCTTCAGCGATGACCTTGGCGCCGCGCGCATGCAGCAACAGTGCGATAGCCTTGCCGATGCCACTGGCAGCGCCGGTGACCAGCGCGACTTTGCCTTCGACTTCGTTGGGGATGCTGTGGTTGATCTCAGTCATGGTGCTCTCCTGCATTGCAAGCCACCGAGATATTCAGCGGCTCAGCGCCCGTGAGGCGCTGTCGTTATCGACGGCTTCACTGTCTCGCAATGGGCTGGATTGAGCTTTCGCAGGCTTGCCGAAGCTGTCGGAGTTTTGCGCTAACGTTAATACCGCCCCCAGCTTTTTCGATGGAGCCGCCAGTGCATCCGCACGACTATGAAGACCTGACGCCGCTCGATGCACAGCGCATCACGGCCGAATCGATGCCACGCCATCTGCCGGGAACACCGCAGGTGGTGCCGCGGCTCCCGCAGATGCCGGATGTGGTGGTGCAGTTGTTCAGCCATCAGAGCACCGTCGAGCCGATCCTGGTGCCTGCCGTGGTGGAGCCTCTGCTGGTATTGGTCCTGGCTGGAACGGCCAGGGTCGAAGAACGCTCCCTCGGTGGCGCATGGACAGCCGTCCAGGTGCAGGCTGGCGACTTCTTTCTCACCAATACAAGCGAGCCTTACGAGATGCGCTGGCAGACAATCGGGGGTGACACCTTCGAAGTGATGCATCTCTACCTCGGCCTTCCACTGATCGACCAGGCTGCCCGTGATCTTCTGGGCGAGCACACTGCTTCGGTGACTTTCCTCGATGTCTCCGGTGCCCGGGATGAGCGCGTGAATTTCATGCTTGATCAGTTGCGCCTGGAGTTGATCGAGGAACCTGAGCCCAGCCTGTTGCTCGTACACAGCCTGGCTCAGGCGCTGACCGTTCACCTGATACGCCGTTATCTCGATCTGCACAGCGCTCCCCGACGCAGTAATGCACTACAGGCTTACAAGTTGCGACGCGTCATCGATGCGATGAACGAGCATCTGGCCGATGAATTCCGCCTTGCGCACTTGGCTGATATCGCCGAACTGAGCGAGTATCACTTCAGTCGGATGTTCAAACGCGCCACCGGGCTGGCGCCATCGCAGTACTTCATCCGTCTGCGCATGAGTCGCGCCCGCCATCTGCTGCTTGAGACCGATCGCAGCATTATTGATGTTGGATTGGAAGTGGGTTATTCCAGCCCCAGCCATTTCTCCCAGGTTTTTCGTCGTGAGGTGGGTGTCACGCCCAGCGCTTTCCGCCAAGCGTGACATGCCCTACAAGTTCGCGATTAGTGGATCGTGAGGTTTGCCGCCAGAAAATCCATGAAGACTCTGACGCGTGTGGGCAACTTTCCTCCCTGCCCTACGTAAACCGCATGCACTTCAGTTTTCGCAATGGGCATGAAGTCCTGTAATACCGGGAGAAGCCGGCCATCCGCAAGATCGTGCTCGACCTGGCAAAATCCTACGCGCGCAAGGCCGAGCCCGAGGATTGCAAGTTCCCGTACTCCATTGCCGTCACTGACCCGTGCATTGCCGGTCACGGATACCGGAACAGGTAGGCCGTCATCGCCCATGAAGTTCCACTCCATCATGGGTTGGCCAAAAGTGAACCCCAGACAGTTGTGGTCTACGAGATCGGCCGGAGTTTTTGGTAGGCCGCGTGCTGCCAGATAGTCCGGTGATGCCACGATGAGAGTTCGCGTCTCGCCCAAGCGCCTGGCCACCAGATTGGAGCTTTTGAGCGGGCCGCTGCGGATGGCCACGTCAGCGCGTGCGCTGATCAGGTCGACGACTTCGTCGCTGAGGAAAACCTCCACTGATACCCCTGGGTGGTCTCGCAAGAAAGTCTTCAACAGGGGCAGCAGGTACAAACGCCCGATGTCGACATTGCAGTTGACCCGCACTGTTCCCTGAGGTGCGCTGCTTGCCGCCGCCTCCTGCTCCGCCTCATCGAGCGCGGCCAGGATAGTCAGGCTGCGCTCATAGAACGCGGCCCCTTCAGGGGTGAGCAACTGCCGTCTTGTCGAGCGATTGAGCAGACGCGTCCCCAAGCGGTTTTCCAGCCTTGAAACCAGCTTACTGACCGCTGATGGGGTCATCGCACAGTGCCTGGCGGCAGCCGTGTAGCCGCCATCTTCAACGACCCTGACGAACACGTTCATTTCGGCGAAGCAGTTTATGTCCAACCGTCTCATATGAATTCACGTCACAAGTTGTATGCCCCAGAACCGGCTATATCTGCCGCGCTCCCGCTCATACTCTAATCCAGAGCCTGAAAGGCGCAGGTGAAATTCAGCAAATGACGTGCCACCACTTGGATACCAAGTCTGGAGGATGAGATGAATAACGAGATGAAACTGGTCCTGATTCACAGTGGTGAAGATGAAGAAGGACTACAGCCTGCGCTGGTGAACTGGGTTGCCGATGTTCTAGCGCAACGTGCGGAGTTCGAACCCTGGTGGGTAGAACCCGCCCACCTCATGGCCAGGTCTGACAATGCAGTCGTTCAGGAAAGTCTTCGTCATTTGGCCGACGCTGATGCGTTCCTGATCATTACATCGGAACACCGCAATGTGCATCACTGCGAGCTGAAAGCATTCATTGAACGGGTTTCGGATCGTTGGCACGCAAGGCCGGTGGCATTCATCGGCTACGGCGCAGCGTCGGGTGGACTGTGTGCGATTGATCAGCTTCGCCAGATACTGGCCGGACAGCACGCAGTACCCATCTGCAATTTCGTGTCCTTCCCTGATCCTTGGGCGCTAATCGATGGGGATGGAGTGTTACGTCAGCCTGATCAAGCCAGGCTTCCAATGGCTCGAATGCTGGTACAGCTGAACTGGTGGGCGAGAGCCCTGAAGGCTGCGCGGCAACAGATGCCCTATGCACTGGTGAGCTGAACCTTAGTGCAAAAGCTTCACCGCAGAAATAGGCAAAAGGTACGCAGTATTTGACTAACGGAAACGTGTTGTCCGTCCCTAACCTTGTTTCCAGACCCGCTTCCTGGGCGAACAGAAGAGGAAACCGATCATGTTGAACATCAAGGACAAAGTCATCGCAATTACCGGTGCAAGCAGCGGTATCGGAGAGGCTGCCGCGCGACTGCTGGCTAGCCAAGGCGCGAAAGTAGTACTCGGCGCGCGTCGTACCGACCGACTTGAAAAGATTGCTGGCGATATCAACGCCTGCGGCGGCAGGGCTGAATTCCGTGCCCTGGACGTCACAGACAGAAAGGATGTCCAGGACTTCATTGACTTCGCCGTTACCTGTTTCGATCGGGTCGATGTGCTGGTCAATAACGCGGGTGTGATGCCTCTTTCCAAACTCGAGGCACTCAAGGTGGATGAGTGGGACCGTATGATTGACGTGAATATTCGCGGAGTGCTGCACGGTATCGCTGCCACGCTACCGCTGATGCAGCGCCAACGGACGGGGCAGATCATCAATATTGCCTCTATTGGTGCCTACGCAGTGAGCCCGACCGCGGCCGTTTATTGCGCCACCAAGTACGCCGTCCGGGCCATTTCCGAAGGTTTGCGACAAGAGGTGGGCGGCAATATTCGGGTTACCGTCATCGCCCCGGGCGTCACTGAATCAGAGCTGGCCGAAAGCATCTCTGATGAAGGGGGGCGCGCAGAGATGAAAGAGTTTCGCAAGATCGCGATTTCGGCCGACGCCATAGCGAGAGCAATTACCTATGCCATTGAACAACCTGCGGACGTGGATGTAAGCGAGCTGATCGTTCGGCCGACGGCGAGCCCATTCTGACGAGGCAGGCAATTGCCAGGTGGCCAGCGTATTGGCCACGGCCTCGCAGAACGAGGTCGTTCAACCGATTGAATTCATCAGGGTTGATGTTGAAATGGTTTCCTTGGCTAATCGGCCAGGGATCATCTGCACCCCAGACGCTGTCTTAACAGCGGGCAGGCCCAAGGGGAAACCATGACCACGCAAAAAATCACCATCAAAGACCTGCAGTTGAACGTTTCCATCCGCGGCCAAGGCTCACCGCTGCTCTTGCTCAACGGCCTGGGCGGTTTGATCCGTACTTTCGACCCCTTGCGCGATGAACTGGCGGACTACAGGACCATAACGCTGGACGTGCCCGGGGTCGGCAAATCGCAAATGCCGCGCTGGCCAATGCGTCTGCCGCGCCATGCCGACCTGATCGCCGAGCTGCTCAAGCAATTGGGCATCGACCAGGTCGATGTGTTCGGCGTAAGTTGGGGCGGTGCATTGGCGCAGGAATTCGCCCTGCGTTACCCGGGGATGGTGCGCCGGTTGATCCTGGCGGCGACATCGGCTGGCCCGGCAATGCTGGTGAAGCCCGCCGACATCCTGGACTTTTTTGCCAGCAGCAAAAGCCCCAGGCAACACACGCAAAAAGGCTCGCGCAATTCACTGCAGACACTGCTGCGCTTCGGTGTGACGAAGGGCATGCTCACGGCCAACCCGCGAACCTATTACCACCAGCTCACCGCCCTGGTCGGCTGGACCAGCCTGTTGCGGCTGTTCCGCCTGCGACAGCGCACGCTGATTCTCACCGGCGAACGCGACACCCTGGTGCGGCTGTACAACGCGCACATCCTGCGCCGCACCATTCGCCGAGCCGAACTGCGCACCCTGCAGGGCGAGGGGCATTTTTTCGTGGTGACCAGCGCCAGGCGAACCGCCGAAGCGATACGCGAATTCCTCTGCCGGCAGCACGACGATGAAGAGCCGGTGCCAATGATGGGTGACGCCCGCGTTGACGTCGATGTACTTGGCTCTAATCCAGGATGAACAGGTCCCCTTCCACATCCGTATCGCCGTGTTTACGACTCTGCGCCGCAGAGTCGTAGACGATCATCAGAACCTCCCCAGGCTGCCCGCCCGATTCAAACAGACACATGCCTTCAGCGTGATCGTTGCCTTGCCCGAAAGGCACCTCCAGCACCTTCTCCAATTGATCGGCGAAAACCACGTTTTGCTCGTCAGACGCGAAACCGCCGCCCCAGCGCAAGACCGTTACCGGACCGTCCAGCTCCATCGTGGGGCCCGCCAGGATCAGCAGATCGTCACCGCGGGTGCACAGGTCACGCAAGCCCAGGCCATTGAGCGCGAAGAAGTGCTTGCGGTAGCGGCACCCATCCGGACCGATCTTCTTTAGCACCAGGGTGTCAGACGAAGCGTCGTTCAGCTCGGGTTCGATCTCCAACAACACGGCCCAGCCGCGTAGCACCGGCCCACGCAGCCCCAGCAGGAGACGCGAGCCGATCATCACCATCCCTTCGATATCGAAGCCGTTGTCCTTACCCGGGATACGCAGGAAGTCGCGTAGCTGAGGATCTTCAGCAATAGCCGCGGTCAGGTCGTTACCGACTTCGTTGCCCCGCAGCTGCGCCGCTGTACGTCCATCGGCATCCACTTTCCTGGCGAGTACATAGCTGTCGTCCTGCTGCACGACAGGGATGCGGGCCAGCAGAAAACGATTGCCATGCGCCTCTACCGTCGACAGGCGCTTGATATTCTTCTGTGCAGAAGTGCCGGCCTTGCACTTCTTGCGCTTCAGGCTATGAGAGCCCACCACCCAGAGGTAACCACTGTCAGGAACATAGGCCAAGCCCTCGATATCGATCTCGGCGTCTTGTTTCGGTAGGGGCAGATCCAGATAGTCCAGGAGCGGAAACGAATGGTGCTCGTCGCACCTTACAACACCGTCGGGCGCAGCATCCTGGATTTTCAGGCGTTCCAGGCTCGTGGTTTCGTCGTTCGCAACCCAGAGTGTGTCGTCAATCTGCTGAACGACAGAAAGGCCATCGCGCAACGACGCAAGCTCCGGATCAAAGCTCAACAGCGCAAAATTGCTTCGGCGGCTCATGAGCGGTCTCCTGTCTTTATGGCGCGGCGGCCGGTTATTTAGAACCGGATTCTGCGCGTGTTCTTCATCCAGTGCATGCACTCGTCCCTTCCGACCTGAACGCTGGTGTTGGCCTGGGTCCCTTCTCTGCAGCGACTGCGCACCGCGGATTAGTTCCATCCAAAACAAAAATAGCCGACGAACGGTAAAACACGTAGGCACAAAGCCTGCACCAAACACCTTGACGAGCATTTGACGTCAATCTACCGCCATACGGATTTTCCTAATCAGCAGGCCCAATTGATACAGCTCAATAGCGTCGGTTCGAGTGCAACTGTGGCCGCAACATTCCCCCGCATACAGGATTATTGACATGATCGATCTCGCCACCTGGAATTTAAGCATCCCTGAAGGCAGCCCACCGGTCACAATAGAAACACCTCGATTGGCGCAAGGCTTCAAGGACCAGTATTTCAGCTCCGAAGCCGCTACGCTTTCCTTCTGGGCACCTGTGACCGGTTCCAGGACGGCCAACGCTATTTATCCGCGCAGCGAGTTGCGGGAAACCTATAGTGATGGAACGCTGCGCAACTGGCAGTACTCAGCGGCGGATAACATCCTGCGGGCGAGCCTGACAGTCAATCAGGTCCCCAGCACCGGCAAGATCGTGATTGGACAGATTCACAACAAGGACAGCAACAAACCCATGGTGAAGCTGGAATACCAATACAAAACGTCGGCTTCGACGGGGAACATTGTCGCCAAGGTACGCATGCACCCCGACGATGAAGAGGGCCGGGTCATTAACATTGCGACGGGTGTGCCACTCGACCGCGACTTTTCCTACCAGATCCACCTCAGCCCGAAGGGCGCACTGGGCATCAGCGCAGCAGGAAACAACTGGAGAACCACCATCGACCCGAGCTGGAAGACTAAACCACTCTATTTCAAAGCAGGGGCGTATGTGCAGGACAACACCGGCTATCCCACCGAGGGCGCAAGAGTGACGTTCAGGATGCTGGAGATCCAACACAACATTAAGTCGCCTCTCTAGGTCACTATCGTTGGCATGCCGATCCGAAGGGTGAAGACTCAAGTGGACTTCCCCGTCGATCGGCTACCAAGTGATCGCTGTCTGAAACTCAACAACGCGGGCGGCAGGTGCCCTTGTTTGCTTATCGAAGAATAAACGAATTACTGAGAAGACCCGCCAGCCGCCAACTCTTTGAGTTTGATCTCGGCCAATGGATGTCCGGCCTTGGCCGCCATTGCCCAGAACCGCGCCGCTTCCGCCGGATCCGGCGCCTTGCTCGGGCTGCCAGCCAGGCTGATCACACCCACTTGGTAGGCGGCTTTGCCATCACCGGCCAGTGCCGCCAGGCGCAACAGCCGAATACCCTCTTCCCGCGCGCCCAGCCCGACACCACGAAAGGTCAGGATGTGCCCATAGAAACTCTGCGCGCCGACATCGCCCAGGTTGGCCATGCGTGCGAATTGACCCTCCATCCAGCGCCAGCCGCGAGGCTGGCGCACGAACCATGGCCAGTGAAACAACCGGCGGGCCAGCCAGTAGCCGGCCCGCGCCTTGAGCTTCAGGAACACTCAGGCTTCCGCCGATTCGGGGTACTCGTATTCGAATACGCGAACCACTTCCGAGGCATGCCATGAGGCAGCGGCGACGCCGTCGGACGGGCCGGTGAAGCGCCCCAAGCGCTCGACGCATTCGAAGAATCCGGTACGCGGCAAGCGGCTGGCACCCTGGCTGATCACCAGGGAACTGCGCAGCGGCTGTTCGGCCTTGGCATCCAGTGCGGCCAGATGTTCAAGTGCGGCGGTCAGGGTTTGCATGGCGGGCGTAGGAAGCTGCAATCGCTCCAGCAATGCCCGGTAGGTCAGGAGGTGACGCTGTCGGCGCGCCTGATCCAGCTCGCCCAGCAATCCATCCCAGTGTTGACGACTGATGCGTACGCTCACGATTCATCCCTCCACCCTGGCACCGTCAACTCCCAGGCCAGGCTGCGGCGAATCGCGGCGTCGGGCAGACGCTCGCCACTTTCGATCATGGCCAGGTAAGACGGGCTGATGCCTACCGTGCGGGCGAGCGCCTCGATGGCGATGCCCTTCCCTTCGCGCAAACTGCGTAATTGATCCAGACCCGGAAGAATGGTGTCTGGCGTTGTCGCGAGCGGCGTCGGGGCCGCACGTGACGGTGCTTCGTTGATGCCTGCTGCTTTCAGTAGAGCCTGATACTGAGCCCACGGCAGAACCGCGTATTCGGGCTCGCCTTCGCGTGTAATTATCTGAATATCCATGATTACCCCGTAGGACAACAACACTTAGCGAGTCGGCACTTTTCCCTAGAAGTGTAATCCTAACAGCGGCCAAGGTCGCGGGGGCTATCTATATGAAGCACAGACGGGATCGAATCAGGTTTTTTTCGGTTTCTGCAGCTTGAGTTGTTCAGGGGTGTCGGGCAATCGCTCGACCACCGCGAGCTTTTCCGGGACCTGGCGTTTGCGCCAGGCGCGGAAGGCGTTGAGTTCATCGTCGAGAACTTTCATCAGCCAGGCCAACACGGCGATGTCATCGATCATGCCGAACAGCGGCAGAAAATCCGGAATGGCATCGACCGGACTGAGGAAATACATCAGGCCGGCGACCACCGATATCAGCGCCTTGGGACTGATGGCCCGGTATTCGCCACGCCAGTACGCCAGGCACAACGCCTGTAACAGGCGCAGATCATCCTTGAGCTTGCCCAACCGGTTACCCTGGCTGGCACTTTTGCTGGCCACCGCAAACAGTAAGGTCGGCAAGCGCCCACGGGCGAGCAGGCGTCCGGCCAAGGGCAGGAAACGAGCAAAATTCCAGGGTGCTTTCATGATGCCTCCGGCAGAAATGTTATCCACACAAATTGTGGATAACCTTGTGAACAGAGCCACTTTTCATGGCTGAAAGGCCCGCTGCATAAGGGCTGCACTTAGATCGGGCGTTTTTTACCCATCTAAAAAAACCTAATATTTCATTGACTTGGAGGTCTGCCGAAGGTTAGGCACGGCCCCCACACTGACTATGACTTCAGTGTACGGCAACTGTTCGCTTTGTTTACCTGTGCACAGGTTCGTGCAATCAACGCCAGATGCAACAACGCCCCGCATTAGCGAGGCGTTGTCGTTAAAGCAGACGCGAATTACTTGGCAGCGTCTTCTTTTGCTGGATCTTTGATTCCCAGCAGTTCCAGGTCGAACACCAGCACCGAGTTGGCCGGGATCGCCGGGCTTGGGCTTTGCGCGCCGTAAGCCAATTCGCTAGGAATGTACAGTTTGTACTTCTCGCCTACGTGCATCAGTTGCAGGCCTTCGACCCAACCCGGGATCACACCGCTAACCGGCAAATCGATCGGGCTGCCGCGCTCGACGGAGCTGTCGAAAACGGTGCCATTGGTCAGCTTGCCGGTGTAGTGGACGGTCACTACGTCAGTCGGCTTTGGCTGGGCGCCATCGGCTTTCTTTTCCACTTCATATTGCAGGCCCGAAGCGGTAGTCACGACGCCAGCTTTCTTGGCGTTTTCTTCGAGGAATTTCTTGCCGGCAGCTGCCGACTCTTCACTCATCTTGGCCATACGCTCTTCAGCACGCTTTTGCAGCGCGGCGAAGGCTTCTACCAATTCTTCATCCTTGAGTTTCTGTTCTTTCTTGCCGACCGCATCTTCAATGCCCTGGGCAACGGCTTTGGAGTCCAGATCATCCATGCCTTCCTGAGCCAGGCTCTTGCCCATGTTCAGGCCAATTCCGTAGGAAGCTTTTTGCGCCGGGGTTTTCAGCTCTACGCTGGTTTGCGAATCGCAACCCGCAAGTACCAGGCTAACCAGGGCCACCGCCGCCGCCAACCGATGCTGTTTCATGCTATTTCCTTGTTCATGCGCCTAAAGGGCAATCGAGTAAAGTCGCGAGCTTATCAGGCGGCCACGACCAATGGCTACCGGCATGAGAGCCACAAACTGGCGATAAGTTCAGGTGTTTAAACGCATTTCACCATGCTGATGATGAAACTTCCGTCATCTTGCACTCAGGGAGGCTGAACATCTGGCGTAATGGCCCCTTGCCGCATCCCTGGCCCTAAGGCATAACGGTAGCAATAATAGACAAGGATGGTCCACGTGCGCCTTTTGCTCCGCTTACTGGCTCTTTTTGTTGCTTTGGTGGTCCTCGCCCTGGCCGTGGTCCTGTACTACGTCGCCAACCCGAAACTGCCGCGCCACGCGGCCGCGCAACAGGTGCATTACCTGGAGCAATGGAACGCCGAAGACCGCCAGCGTTACTATTTCACGCCCCAGGGCACTCAGGTAAAGGGCTTGCACTACGACTGGTTCACCGCCCTGGAACTGCCCTTTTCGCAACAACGATTCGCCGCGCCGGAGTACCTCGCGCGCTTCGGTTTCCTGATCGACCCCGAGCAGAAACCCACGCCGAACAACCCCGGCAACCTGCCCGTGGGCTTCGCACGGCATCAGAATCCCGGCAGCGCGGATACATTTCTGGATATTACCTGCGCCGCCTGTCACACCGGTGAACTGCGCTTGAACGGGCAAGCCGTGCGCATTGACGGCGGCTCTGCGCAGCATGTGTTGCCCTCCAGCGTACCCACCTTGCAGGGTGGCAGCTTTGGCCAGGCGCTGGTCGCGAGCCTGGCTTCCACTTACTACAACCCCTGGAAGTTCGAACGTTTCGCCCGCAACGTCCTTGGACCGGACTACGAGGCCGGGCACCAGGCACTGCGCGAGGCATTCAAGGGTTCCCTGGATACTTTCCTGAAGGTGGCCTGGAACGATACTCACCGCGGGCTCTACCCCACCGAAGAAGGTCCCGGGCGTACCGACGCGTTCGGGCGCATTGCCAACGCCAGCTTCGGCGACGCAATTTCCCCCGCCAATTACCGCGTGGCCAATGCCCCCGTCGACTACCCACAGTTGTGGGACATGTGGACCTTCGACTGGGTGCAGTGGAATGGCTCGGCGCAGCAGCCCATGGCGCGCAATATCGGTGAAGCCCTGGGAGTAGGCGCTACGCTGAGCTTTTTCGATGCCGAAGGGCAGCCCCTCAAGGACGACAATCGATACCCGTCCAGCGTCCGGGTGCGGGATCTGCACCTGATCGAACAAACCTTGCAACGACTCAAGCCGCCGGCCTGGCCGGAAGAATGGTTGGGCGCGGTGGACAAGCCGCTGGCCGCCAAAGGTCGCGCGTTGTTCGCAGAGAACTGCGCCGGTTGCCACGTACCGCGCGTCAGCATCAGCGAAGGGCGCCCGGTGCAACAGTTGAAAATGCTGCCCGTGGAGGTAATCGGCACCGACCCGGGCGCCGCCAACAATATCGCCGATCACCGCTTCGACCTGACGGCCTTGCAGTGGGACCCGGCCGAGTTGGCGCGCCTGGACGTACAACTGCATCCAGCCCCCACCGAACCTCTGGACCTGAGCCAGCTGTCGGTGGCCAAGGGGCTGGCGTATGTCACGGCATTCGTCGGCAACCGCGCCTATCGCGAGGCCGCCGTCACGCCGGCCGAGCGCGCGGACATGGATGGCTTCGGCCTGCCGATCGGCGTCCAGGAACTGCGCGCCTACAAGGCCCGGCCCCTGCCGGGTGTATGGGCGACGCCGCCGTTCCTGCACAACGGTTCGGTGCCGAGCATTTATCAATTGCTTTCGCCCCAGGACGAACGCGCCACCACCTTCTACAAAGGCACCTTCGAGTACGACCCGCGGCATTTGGGCTATCGCACCGAAGCCTTTAGCAATGGCTTTGTGTTCGACACGCGCATAACCGGCAATCACAACAGCGGGCACGAGTTCCGCGCCGGCAAGCGTGGCAACGGCGTGATCGGACGCTTGCTGCAACCCGAAGAGCGCTGGGCGTTGTTGGAGTATTTGAAAGTGCTGGGCGGCCCTCTGGAGGCGCAACTGCCATGAAACGACTCTGGATGCGCCTGGGCGCCTTTCTCGGCAAGGCCCTGCTCTGTTTGCTGGTCCTGGGGTTACTCGGCTGGGCATTGGCCACGGCATGGTTCGCCTGGCAGCACCGTGGACCGGTATCTACGCAAGAGCTGATCCCCAACGGTGAAGCCGCAATGACCCAGGACATCATCCAGACGGCGGTGCGTATCGTCGACCAGCACCGTGAAAGCACACGCTACCTGCGCGATGCCCACGCCAAGGCTCACGGCTGCTTTAAGGCCGAAGTGCAGGTGTTATCGGAACTGGCGGCAGAACTGCGTCAGGGTGTGTTCAGCGAGCCAGGCAAAACCTGGCAGGCGACCCTGCGCCTGTCCAACGGCAACGCCTACCCTCAATTCGACAGCATCCGCGATGCCCGGGGCATGGCGATCAAGCTGCACGATGTGCCCGGCAAACAGCTGCTTGACGATCAACCGGGTCGAGGTGAACAGGACTTCGTGATGTTCAGCCATCCGAACTTCTTTGTCAGCGATGTCGCCGAGTATCGTCAGAATGTGGCTGCCCAGGCGGATGGCAAAAAGTTGCTGGCGTTCTTTCCGGGCTGGGACCCGCGCACCTGGCAGGTCCGCCATCTGTTTATCGCACTGGCGACACTCTCCCCCGCCCCGGAAAGCCCGACGCGCACCACTTACTTTTCGGTTTCGCCCTACAAGTTCGGTGAGGCCAATGCCAAGTTTCGGGTCGTGCCGGATCCTGGTAGCTGCCCGGCCTACACCTTGCCCGCGCAGAACCGTGAGTTACCGAATTTTCTGCGAAATGCGCTGTACCAGCAGTTATCGACCGATCGGATGCCCGCGTGTTTTGTCTTGCAGATACAGCGGCAGGACCCCGGCAAGTACATGCCGATCGAGGACACCAGTATTGAATGGCAAGAGAACGATGCGCCCTTCGAGACGGTGGCGCGGATCACCCTGCCCGCCCAGGATTTCGACACCCCGGCACTGAACCTGCAATGCGATAACCAGTCGTTCAACCCTTGGTTCGGGCTTGAGGCGCACCGCCCCATCGGCGGGATCAACCGACTGCGCAAAGCGGTTTATGAAGCGGTCAGCGACTATCGACACGCTCGTAATCAAGCTATGTAGGAGTAGGAGCGAGCACGCTCGCGAAAAACTGGAGGGCACCACGGGGTGTCAGGTATCCCGCGTCATCGTTAACGTCCATCGCGAGCATGCTCGCTCCTACAAGGGAAGAAAACCCAAACGCCAGACAGCAAAAAGCCCGCATTAAGCGGGCTTTCTGTGGTGACCTGGCGTTCAGTGTTCCAGGTTACCGAATATGGCGCAGCGGACGGGACTCGAACCCGCGACCCCCGGCGTGACAGGCCGGTATTCTAACCGACTGAACTACCGCTGCGCGAAACGCTTGAAACGAATGGTGGGTGATGACGGGATCGAACCGCCGACATTCTGCTTGTAAGGCAGACGCTCTCCCAGCTGAGCTAATCACCCTTCGCTTCGTTACGGGACGCATTATGCCACAGTTTTTCATAAAGTGTTGATTTATTTGAAGTTTTTTCAAAAAAATCTGAAAACCGGTGAAACGACACATCCCGCGGGTACAACGTACAAACTTGAGGCAGAAAAAAACCCGCCTTGGCGGGTTTTTCCATGGTGACCTGGCGTTCAGTGGTCCAGGTTACCGAATATGGCGCAGCGGACGGGACTCGAACCCGCGACCCCCGGCGTGACAGGCCGGTATTCTAACCGACTGAACTACCGCTGCGCTAAACACTTGAAACGAATGGTGGGTGATGACGGGATCGAACCGCCGACATTCTGCTTGTAAGGCAGACGCTCTCCCAGCTGAGCTAATCACCCTTCGCTTCGGTGTGGCGCGCATTCTACGGAGCGCCCCTACCTCTGGCAAGCACTTTTTTAATTAATTTTCTGATGCCTTCCAAAGGCTTAGAGAAGGGTTGGCCTATGGCACTCGGAGGACAATAATGCCCGCCTTTGTATATAAGGAGAGACTCACCCCATGTGGTTCAAAAACCTGCTTATCTATCGCCTGACCCAAGATCTGCCTGTTGATGCCGAGGCGTTGGAGACTGCACTGGCCACCAAGCTGGCGCGTCCATGTGCAAGCCAGGAGTTGACCACCTACGGTTTCGTCGCACCGTTCGGCAAGGGCGAAGATGCCCCGCTGGTGCACGTCAGCGGTGATTTCCTGCTGATCAGCGCGCGCAAGGAAGAGCGCATTCTGCCGGGCAGCGTCGTGCGTGATGCAGTGAAGGAAAAGGTCGAAGAGATCGAGGCCGAGCAAATGCGCAAGGTCTATAAAAAGGAACGCGACCAGATCAAGGATGAAATCATCCAGGCCTTCCTGCCGCGCGCCTTTATCCGTCGCTCCTCGACGTTCGCCGCCATCGCGCCGAAACAGGGCCTGATCCTGGTTAACTCGGCCAGCCCGAAGCGCGCCGAGGACCTGCTGTCCACCCTGCGGGAAGTGATCGGCACACTGCCGGTGCGCCCACTGACTGTGAAAATGTCCCCGACAGCGACCATGACCGAGTGGGTCACCACCCAGAAAGCCGCAGACGACTTCTTTGTGCTGGACGAGTGCGAACTGCGCGACACCCACGAAGACGGCGGCATCGTGCGTTGCAAGCGTCAGGACCTGACGAGCGAAGAAATCCAGCTACACCTGAGCACCGGCAAGGTGGTCACTCAATTGTCGCTGGCCTGGCAGGACAAGCTGTCCTTCGTCCTCGACGACAAGATGGTGGTCAAGCGCCTGAAGTTCGAAGACCTGCTGCAAGACCAGGCGGAACAGGACGGTGGCGATGAAGCCCTCGGCCAACTGGATGCCAGCTTCACCCTGATGATGCTGACGTTCGGTGATTTCCTGCCGGCGCTGGTCGAGGCGTTGGGTGGGGAAGAGACTCCGCAAGGCATCTGATTATCGAAATCGGCGGCGCCTGCAAAAAGATCGCAGCCTG
>NZ_APIO01000026.1:0-49996 GCF_000408945.1 Pseudomonas sp. G5(2012) | reverse complement strand
GCTCCTACAGTGGATCGGTGCAGCCGTGAGAGATGGATCGGCTGTCAGGCCGTCTTCGCGAGCAGGCTCGCTCCCACAAGGAATTGCGGTTGAGCATTGTCCTCGTGTTCGAGCTTGCTGCCAGTCACCGTCGAACCGACAATTGATGATGTGATGCGAACTGACAGGTGTTGATCGCCCGGGGAGGTTTTCAAATGAATCAGTCATCGCAATCCATCCTGCGGGACCGCATCGACGCCGGTCGACGCCTGGTGGAGCCGTTGCTCCCCTATGCCCATCGCGCCGATGTAATCGTTTTGGCCTTGCCGCGGGGCGGGGTGCCGGTGGCCTATGAAGTGGCCACGGCGCTCGGCGTGCGCCTGGACCTGATGCTGGTGCGCAAGCTGGGTGTTCCGTCCCGCCCGGAGTACGCCATGGGCGCCATTGCCAGTGGCGGTATCGAAATTCGTAATGAACAGGCGTTGCGGGCTCACCCCATTGATAAGGCCGCGTTCGAGGCCGTGGTCGCCCGGGAAACCCGGGAGCTGTTGCGTCGCGAGCAGGTTTACCGAGGCACGCGGGCGCCGGTGCAGCTCAAGGGCCAGGTGGTAATTCTGATCGACGACGGGTTGGCGACAGGGGCCTCGATGTTGGCGGCAGTGCAAGCGGTGCGTGTGCAGGCGCCGGCGCGCATCGTGGTGGCGGTGCCAGTGGGGCCGGTTGAAACGGTCCAGGCGTTGCGCCGTGAAGTGGATGAGTTGATCTGCCCGATCATACCCGACTGGTTCATGTCGATCGGGCATTGGTACATGGATTTTTCCCAGACGTCGGATGCCGAGGTCATCGGGTTGTTGCAACGGGCGTGGGGAATGTAGGGACGAGTGGTCGCAAATCGGTGCGGCCAGTGGAATAAACGGTCGTTCTTTGCTTTAGTCCTCCTGTTGCTGGCTTGCGTGTGTTCGACACTTGCCCATGAGGGCGCCCCGGCCCGGAGTGTTCCATGAACTCTCGATTCCTGCGTTTTTCGTCCCTGGTTGCCCTGCTTGCGTTGGGCGTTCCTGCGCAGGGTGGCGCTGTTGAATACTCGGATGTGAATGCCAAGGCCAGCACTATCAGGTTCACCTACAACCAGATGGGAACGCGAGCCTTTGGCACATTCAAGGAATTTGTCGGCACCCTTGATTTCGATACCGCCCGCCCCGAGGCAGCTCACGCCCATCTGACCATCGATCTGACCAGCATCGACGCCGGTAGTGAAGACGCCAATACCGAGCTGCTAAAGCCTGCCTGGTTCGACACCGAGCGCTATCCGCAGGCGACCTTCGAATCAACGCGCATCAAGGATTTCGGCAAAGACCGCTACCTGATTACCGGCAATCTGACGCTGCGAGGCCTGACGCGCAAGGTGGATGTGCCGGTCCTGCTCAAGGCCGAGGGCGGTGTCGGGATCTTCGTCGGCGAGCTGACGCTCAAGCGCAATGACTTCAAGATCGGGGAAGGTGAGTGGGCCGACAGTTTTGTTTCCAACGAAATCAATATCCAGTTTCGCATGGTCGCGCCACAGCGCTAGCGAGCGTGCAGGGGTAGTGAACAGTGACGGGAGATGAATATGCCAAAGAAAATCATCGTCGCATTCGACGGCACCTGGAACCTGCCTGATCAGGCTCCGGAGATCGATGGCGACGCCAGCACCAATGTGGTCAAGCTGCATGACGCGATCCTCCCCAGCCACAAGGACGGCACGCCGCAGAAGAAAATCTATGTCGCCGGCGTGGGCACCGACTGGTACGACAAGCTCGAAGGCGGGGCCTTCGGAGTGGGGCTGTCGAAGAAAATCAAGGAAGGTTATGTCGCCCTGGCCAAGCTGTACGAGGAGGGCGACCAGGTGTTCATTTTCGGCTTCAGTCGCGGTGCCTATTCCGCGCGTAGCCTGGTGGGGCTGATCCGCAACGTCGGCTTGCTGACGAAAAAGCACATCGATCGCATCGATGAGGCCTATACCTTGTACCGCACCCGCGATTCGAGCGCGGATACGGAAAACGCCCAGTTCTTTCGCCAGAATTATTCCCGGGAAATCGATATCCATTTCCTGGGTGTCTGGGACACGGTCGGCGCCTTGGGCGTGCCGTTCAAATCGGCCGAGTGGTTTAACCACAAGTACTACGAGTTTCACGACACCGAGCTAAGCGGGATTGTGCGCAATGCCTTCCATGCCGTCGCCATCGACGAGCATCGGGCCAACTACGAATGCACCTTATGGGACCCGATTGCCAAGCCAAATCAAGTGATGGAGCAGGTCTGGTTCTGTGGCGCGCATGCCAACGTGGGTGGCGGTTATGCCGATAACTCGCTGTCGGATATACCCTTGCGCTGGATGGCGAACAAGGCGATGGAGTGCGGACTGGAGCTCAATCCGAAAAAAATCCCCCGGCCGCCGAACGCGCTTCCGGAGATCACCGACTCCTATCAGGACTTCCTGGGTGGCACCTACCGACTGTTGAACGCGCGCTATTTCCGGCCGATCGGCAAGACATGTTTTGGCCAGGAATGCATCGATGACACCGTGCAGCAACGGGTGATCACAGTCAGCAATTATCGGCCGAAAAATCACGTGGATGTCTATCTGGCGGGGGCCTACAAACCCGTGAACAAGATCTGTTGATGGTGCGGTTGCGTGGCGCCCGGTCCACCTTGCATGGTCCGGGCGCCAAGCGCTTCAGTGCTCCACTGTCGGCACCGTAACCGTCTGCCCGAAGGCCGAACGTACGGTTGCGGTCGGGCTCGGTATCGGGAAGGTCGGAACCAGAAACCGGTGGCCAATCCTGTAAGCGCCGCTAGCAACAACGGCCAGCCGGTGACCATCAACGTGTTGGCCAACGACACCGACAGTGGCCAGCGATAGTCGTAGTACTGCCCCGGAAAGAAAAACGCATTGGCGCAGCCGTCAATAAATTTGCATGCGGCCATCGCAAACCTGATGGAAATGGGTGGCTTCGGGAAAGGTCTCGCGCGGTTGCAGGACACGCTCGAAAAAGTGACCTCAGGCATCGCTCGCCCTACCTTGGCCAGCGACTGTTCCAAACGCCGCATTGGGCTCAAGGTCCTGTCGATTCTGCTGAAGGCCTGCGGCACCGCAGGCTCCCACGCGAAGCGTAGATCGGTCAGCCATTCTCCGATACCGGCGCTTAAATCATCGGAGGCAGCTTATCCAGCAGCTTGTCCAGCGTGATCGGGTAGTCGCTCACTCGAATTCCCGTGGCGTTGTACACCGCGTTGGCGATGGCGGCACTGACCCCGCAAATACCCAGTTCGCCAACCCCCTTGGCTTTCATCGGCGAGGACATCGGGTCGGTCTCATCGAGGAAAATCACCTCCTGGTGGGGGATGTCGGCGTGCACCGGCACCTCGTACCCGGCCAGGTCATGATTGACGAAAAAGCCCAGGCGTTTGTCCACCACCAGGTCCTCCATCAGCGCCGCGCCGACGCCCATGGTCATCGCGCCGATCACCTGGCTGCGGGCCGACGTCGGGTTGAGAATGCGCCCGGCCGCGCACACCGCCAGCATTCGGCGCACGCGGGTTTCCCCGGTGGCGCTGTCGACCGCGACTTCAACGAAGTGCGCGCCGAAGGTCGATTGCTGGTACTGCTTGCTCAGCTCGCCGAATTCAATGCTGTCTTCGGCGACGAGTTCGCCCGACTTCGCCGCATCGCGCAACGGCACGCTTTTACCACCCGCGCGCACTTCGCCATCGGCGAATTGCGCTTCGTTGACCTTCACCCCCAGGCGTTGCGCAACGGCCTCACGCAGCTTGACGCAGGCGGCATACACCCCCGCCGTCGAGCAGTTGCCGCCAAACTGTCCACCGGAGCCCGCCGAAACGGGAAAGCTCGAGTCGCCCAGGCGCACGACCACGTTGTCCAGGCTGGCGCCCAGCATTTCTGCGGCCGTCTGGGCAATGATCGTGTAGCTGCCGGTGCCGATATCGGTCATGTCGGTTTCCACGGTGACGATTCCCTGATCATTCAGGCGGACTCGAGCACCGGACTTCACCAGCAGGTTATTGCGAAAGGCCACGGCAACCCCCATGCCGATCAGCCAGCGATCTTCGCGCTGGGTGGCCGGTTGCGTGTGCCGTTGGCCCCAGCCAAAACGCTCGGCACCGGTGCGCAGGCATTCGACCAGGTGGCGCTGGGAAAAGGGCCGATCCGGTTTCGTTGGATCGACCTGGGTGTCATTGAGAATGCGAAATTCCACGGGGTCGAGTTTCACCTTCTCGGCCATTTCGTCCATGGCAATTTCCAGCGCCATCATGCCCGGCGTTTCACCCGGTGCGCGCATGGCGTTGCCTTCGGGCAGGTCGAGTGTCGACAGGCGCATGGTCACGCGACGATTTTCCCCGGCGTACAGCAGTTTGCTCGGTTGCGCGGCAAGTTCCACCTTGCCGCCTGGCAAGTCGCCGGACCAGCCTTCGTGGGCCATGGCGGTGATCTTGCCGTCGCTGCCGGCACCAATGCGGATGCGTTGGATGGTCGCCGGGCGGTGGGTGCAATTGTTGAAGATCAGCGGCCGCGCCAGCGCCACTTTGACCGGTCTGCCGGCCATGCGCGCCCCCAGGGCTGCCAGGAGCGCGTCGGCGCGGATAAACAGTTTGCCGCCGAACCCGCCGCCGATGTACGGCGAGATCAGACGCACATTTTTCTTCGGTATGCCCAGGGTGGTCGCCAGGTCGGCGACCGACCAGTCAATCATCTGGTTCGAAGTCCACAGGGTCAGGCGGTCGCCGTCCCAGGCGGCCATCGAGGCCATGGGTTCCATCATCGCGTGGGCCTGGTCAGGCGTGGTGTAGGTGGCGTCCAGTTGCACCGGTGCCGCCGCGAACGCCGTTTCAAAATCCCCATGCAGGGTGTCTTCCATCTGCTCCTTGGGTTCCACCGCTGAGCCGCGTGAGCTGGCCAGATCGAATGCACCGTCGGTGCTTGTGTAGGTAATCTCCAGCCGTTCTGCGGCGGCGCGTGCCTGTTCGAAGGTTTCGGCGACCACCAGGGCCACGGCCTGGTGGTAGTGCTGGATCTCTGGCCCGCCGAGCAACCTGGCGGTGTTGTATTTGCCCTGGCCGAGCTTGCCGGCATTGGCGGCGGTGACGATGGCGATCACCCCGGGCGCCGACTCGGCGGGCGCAAGGTTCATCGTAGCGATGCGCCCCTTGGCAATGCCTGAACCGACCACCACGCCATAGGCCTGGTTCGGCACGGCGTCATGGTGTTCGTAGGCGTAGGGCGCTTGGCCAGTGGTTTTCAGCGGCCCTTCGATGCGCGGGGTGGGCTGGCCGATGACCTTGCCTTGGTCGATGGGGTTGGTGGTGGCCGGGGTGTCGAATTTCATGCCTGGGCCCTCGCTTGCGCCATCACCGAAGCGAGCATGCGCTCGACCAGTGTCAGTTTGAAGGCGTTTTCATGGGTGGGGGTGGCGCCGGCCAGTAGTTGTTCCGAGAGCGCTTTTGCGCCTTTGGCCATCGCTGTTTCAGCGCTCTCCACACGCCACGGCTTGGGCGCGACGCCGCCCAGGGCCACGCGGCCGGAGCTGTCCTTCTGGATCACCGCGGCTACCGAGACCAGGGCGAATGCGTAAGAGGCGCGGTCCCGGACTTTCTGGTAAATGTGCGTGCCGCCAATTGGCGGCGGCAACGTCACGGCGGTAATCAGCTCGTGGGGCGCCAGGGCGGTTTCGATGTTCGGCGTATTACCGGGCAATCGATGCAGGTCGGTGATGGCAATGACGCGTGTCGTGCCATCGGGTCGAACCGTTTCAACCTGGGCATCGAGTGCGCGCATGGCCACGGCCATGTCGCTGGGATGGGTGGCAATGCAGGCATCGCTGACACCGATGATGCCCAGTTGCCGACTGAATCCGCCAATGGCGGCGCAGCCACTGCCGGGCTGGCGCTTGTTGCAGGCCTGATGGGTGTCGTAGAAGTACGGGCAGCGGGTGCGTTGCAGCAGGTTGCCAGCGGTCGTGGCCATGTTGCGCAGCTGGCCCGAGGCGCCAGCGAGCAGGGCGCGCGCGAGTACCGCGTAATCTTTCCTGATGCGCGGGTCGGCGGCCAGGTCGGTGTTCCTGACCAGCGCACCGATTCTCAAGCCACCTTCGGGCGTGGCTTCGATGCGATCCAGTGCCAGATGGTTGACGTCGATCAGTTGCGTCGGCGTCTCGATGTCCAGTTTCATCAGGTCCAACAGGTTGGTGCCGCCCGCAATGAATCGCGAGCCATGGACCTGCGCAGAGAGCGACGCGGCTTCGGCCGGCGACTGCGCACGCAGATAGTTAAAAGGTCTCATGCGCTGGCCTCCGCGACTTCGGTGATCGCCTCGATGATGTTTGAGTACGCACCGCAGCGGCAGATGTTGCCGCTCATGCGTTCCTGGAGTTCGCTGGCGATCAGCCTGGGTGGTTCGGTGAGATTCGGGCTGGCGTGGCTGGGAATGCCATCGCGGATTTCACCCAGCACCGCGACTGCCGAGCAGATTTGCCCCGGCGTGCAATAGCCGCATTGATAGCCGTCGTGCTTGATGAAAGCCGCCTGCATCGGATGCAGCTGGTCCGGCGTTCCGAGCCCCTCGATAGTGGTGACTTTCGCGCCTTCGTGCATTACCGCCAGGGTCAGGCAGGAATTGATGCGCCGGCCGTCGACAATGACCGTGCAGGCGCCGCATTGGCCGTGGTCGCAACCTTTCTTGGAGCCGGTGAGCTGCAGGTGTTCGCGCAACAGGTCGAGCAGGGTGGTGCGGGTGTCAAACTCCATTTCCTGCCGAGCACCGTTCACCCAGATCGACAGTTTGGTCTTGACCGGGTGCGCCGCGTTGGCGGCCGATGCCTGTGCAGAAATGAACGGAGGCAGGATCACGGCCGCTGCGGTTACCACGCCCACGATCAGGAGTTCTCGTCGGGAAATCGTCATGACGTCGAGCATCGGTGCGTTTCCTATGGTTGATTGGCGATTACAGCCCTCATCCATTGACTGACCTGCGCGATCAGGGAAAAGTTTTAGCGGTTTTCAACGGTAGAGTTATGCGTGTGGCTCATGAATCGATCAAGACAGGCGAGTAACGCGGCCCGGCACGCTATGATAGGCAGTCGCGACCATTCCCCGGAGTCAATCCCCGCAATGCCCCAGATCACCCACTACAAAACCCCGTGCCCTGAGTCGGTCAACAGTCAGATCCTGCAGATGGTGGTCGACAACCTGACCGACATCAGCATGGTCGCCATTGCGCCGAGCAACCTGTTGTACAACGTCTACCAGTACGCGATCGGCTACGAAGTGCATCTGTATCTGGAGGCCTTGAACGGGACGAAAGGCATTGAGGTGGAGTTGATCGTCGCCACGGACCTGGACGATCCGGACAAGGTCACAGGGTTCCTGTTGTACCTGCCGGTCAAGGATGATCCCGACGCGTGCAGCGTGGCCTATATGGCGGTGGATGCCGGTCATCGGCGACAAGGGATTGCGCGCAGGATGCTGCGCGAGATGGTCGGTCGTTACCCGCATGCCGAACTGGCGTGCGCAGTGGCGAAGGTGCCGTACTTCGAGTCGATTGGCTTCGAGGTGGTGGGCGTGCGAGCCACCCAGGTGCTGATGAACACCCGTGATCATGGCAGCGACGGCTTGAGGGCGCTGCTGGATGTGGCGCCCATCTATAGCTCACTGGAGGTGCGGCAGATTCACACCTATCTGCTGCAAAAGCACGGCAAGCGGGCGATGCTCGATGCTGAGAAACAACGTGACCGGCATCTGGACCAGCTGACGCGCAAGGCCAACGAGTTTGTCCGCGAGCGATTGGAAAAAAGCGTTTAACTTGTAGGCGCGAGCATGTCGAATCGTCGCACCGTCGCGATGGTCGTTAACGATAACGCTATAAGACTGACACCCCGCGGCGAGCTCAGGTTTTTCGCGAACATGCTCGCTCCAACAGGGGGATCTGCGATGGGTATAAGAATGCACAAAGCCCGGCCAGGTGCCGGGCTTTTTCAGGTCTGGTTTTCGCGCAGTTAAAAAAGAGCCTCAAAGCTCTTTGATGGGGAGAAGTAGAGCCCTTGAGGCTCAAGATGCGCATGAAGCAGGCGGTGAGCTTGATAGGGGTTCAGTGCACTCACCACCTACGCAACGGCTTGGACAAGCAAGCGATTGCGCAACTCCATCGTAGGAAGATGGGGGGGCGGTCTCAAGTACCACTAGTCGAATCCCCCCACAAGTGTCAGCTTCTGCGATTGTGCTTCCCGGGCCAACCGGCCTGGTTCAGGGCCTCGAGCAGCGTTTCGGCATCCAGCCCCGGCACCGCATGGCCGTTACCTTCCGTCGTTTCGGCTGCGAGCAAGGCGTTGATGATGGCTTCTTCGACAGCCTCGGTGGCTGCCAGGAACAATTCGCTGATGTGATCGTTATTGACCATGCTCAGGTTATCGCAGGTTGGCGCTTTTTTACTCTCGTAAGCCGCTGGCGGCACATGCTGGTTGCCGGTGGCGAACGCGATGAAGATGTCGCCGCTGTGGTCTTCATTGCCGCCACCGGTGCGGGCCAGGCCGAGGCTGGCGCGTTGGGCCAGGCGGGTGCATTGGTGCGGCAGCAAGGGCGCGTCGGTGGCCAGGCACACCACGATCGAGCCCATGCCCGGGTGCGGCAGTGCAGCCTTGAGAAAGGGTGAGTCGACCTGTTCCATGTAGCGCCCGACCGGGTAGCCATCGACGCGCAACTCATTGCGAATGCCATGGTTGGCCTGGACGATCGCGCCCACCGTCCAGCCACCCTGGGCACTGCTCAAGCGTCGCGAAGCGGTGCCGATGCCGCCCTTGAACTCGTGACAGATCATGCCGCTGCCACCGCCGACATTGCCTTCGGCCACAGGGCCGCCGACCGCCGCGTGCAGGGCTTGGGCGACATGCTCGGGCTTCACGTGGAAGCCGTTGATGTCATTGAGCAAGCCGTCGTAGGTCTCCAGCACCACCGGCATGTTCCAGTAGAGCCGCCCGTCGTCAGGTTGCTGCTCACGGTCCAGCACGATCAAGGCATCGCGCACCACGCCCAGGCTATGGGTGTTGGTAAAGGCGATCGGGCTGGTCAACAGACCCGCTTCGCGAATCCACTCAAGGCCCGTGGCATCGCCGTTGCCATTGAGCACATGGACCCCGGCAAAACACGGTTGCTGGCTGGTGGAACCGGCACGGGGTTCGATCACGGTCACCCCGGTGACGATATCGCGGCCCTTGGCGGTGCGACCGCGTACATCGCTATGACCGACCCGCACGCCAGGTACGTCGGTGATCGCGTTGAGGGGACCGGGCTGCAACTGGCCAAACTGGATGTTGAGATCGCGGGCACGTGGTTTCATGGGGGTTCTCATCTTCAAGGTAATGACAAAAAGGTAATCGTTCGGGCGCGGAACCTGTGGGAGCGAGCCTGCTCGCGAATGCGGTGCATCAGGCAAGGTTGATGTCGACTGACACTCCGCTTTCGCGAGCAGGCTCGCTCCCACAAGGGATTGGCGGTGGTGCAGCTACTGGCCGTTCTTGACCTTGCTCCAGATCCGCGTGCGCACACGCTCGGTGGCCGGCGGCAAGGGTTGCAGGGTGAACAACGTGGCCATGGCTTCGGCCGACGGATAAACAGCCGGGTTGGTCCGCGTCGCTTCGGCCACCAGCGCTGTCGCGTTACGGTTGCCGTTGGGGTAGTTGAGGTGATTACTGACCGGGGCGATGACCTCGGCGCGCATCAGGTAGTCGATGAAGGCCAGGCCTTGTTGCGGATGCGGTGCGTCCTTGAGCAACACCAGCGTGTCGAACCACACCGGTGCGCCTTCCTTGGGCAAGCTGTAGGCGATCTTCACGCCATTGCCGGCCTGCTCGGCGGTGGCCTTGGCTTCGAGCATGGCGCCGGACCAACCTACTGCCACGCAGATGTTGCCGTTGGACAGATCACTGATGAACTTCGACGAATTGAAGTAGGCGATATGTGGCCGCAGCTTGAGCAGCAGCGCTTCTGCCTTTTTGTAGTCTTCAGGGTTAGTGCTGTTGGGCGGCAGGCCCAGGTAGTGCAGGGCGACCGGCAGCATTTCCGCGGGCGAGTCGAGCATCGCCACCCCGCATTCGCCAAGTTTGGCCAGGTTCTCTTCCTTGAACACCAGGTCCCAGGAATCCACCGGCGCCTTGTCGCCCAGCATGGCGCGCACTTTGTCCACGTTATAGCCGATGCCGTTGGTGCCCCACAGATACGGCACGGCGTACTGGTTGCCCGGATCGTTGTTGGCCAGTTTCGCCAGCAGATCGGTGTCCATATTGTTGAAATCGGGCATCTCGGCGCGGGGCAGAGGGGCGAGCGCGCCCGCCTTGATCAGGGTTGGCAGGCTGAAGTTGCTGGCCACGACCACGTCGTAGCCGCTGCGGCTGGTGAGCAGTTTGCCTTCGAGGACTTCGGCACTGTCGAAGGTGTCGTAGACCGGCTGGATACCGGTGTCCCGCTTGAAGTCATGCAGGGTATTGGGGCCGATGTAGTCGTACCAGTTGTACACGTGCACGGTAGGGCCATCGGCAGCAACCGCTGATAGCGAAGCCACCAGACAGGCGCCCAGCCCCAGATTGAAATACGAGCGGTGACCACTCATGATGCGGCACTCCTGGCCTGCTGCAGGCCGGTGATGATCAGGAGCTTGCAGCGTATCGACCGGGGTGGCCGTTACCCATTCCCATGATGGGTTACTCAAAAGGGGTAGTGCGTGGACGCGTTGTTGAAAGAGTTACCGCTGCACCAGGGATTGGCGCGGGTATTTGGCGTGTTGGGCCAGGACGCATTCTGGCGTGCGCTGGTCGACACCCTGCGCTTGCTGGTGCCGCTGGACAACGCCTTGGTCGCGGTGATGCGACCGGGACGGGTGCCTCGCCTGCTGATCGATTTCGACTCCAGGGGTAGCGGAGATGAGCATGAAGAACTGGCGGACTACAGCGCCGGCATGTACCTGCTCGATCCGTTTTACCTGGCCGTCTGCGCCGGCATCGCCGATGGCTTGCACAGCCTCGACTCGGTGGCGCCGGACCAGTTTCAGCAAAGCGAGTACTACCTGAGCTACTTTCGCACGGTGGTAGGCGGGGACGAACTGCAGTTCATGGTCAACGTCGACGGCGCCGTCCTCGGTTTGTCCCTGGGACGTGCGACACGCTTCACGCTGCAAGAGCAGGGACGCCTGCTGTGCGTACGCGACTGGGTGCTGGCGGCGATGCGTCGGCACCTGCAATTGCTACCGCCGGAAGGCCCGACGGTCGAAGCCGTAGCCGGGGACCTGGCGGCCTTGCTCGATCGCTTCGATGCACGATTGTCGGTGCGCGAAATCGAAACCGCACGCCTGATTCTCCAGGGTTTCTCCAGCAAGGCCATCGCCCAGCGGATGGGAATTTCCCCGGAGACGGTGAAGGTGCATCGGCGCAATCTCTATCACAAGCTCAACGTGAACGGGCATGGGGAGTTGTTTGCTTTGGTGCTCAATCCGCCAGGGTAAACACCAACGCCTTCAACCCACACTCGATATCGGCATCCGGAAACTCCGGCGGATTGTCCAGGCGCTGCTCGAACCGCAGGCTCGGGGCTTCACGGGTGACGCCATCGATTAGGAAGTCCGCACCGAAGGCCGGGTCGTTCATGCACGCGAGCACCGTGCCCTCGGGGCTGAGCAGTTCCGGCAGGCGACGCAGTACCCGCTGGTAGTCCTTGGTCAGCAGGAAGCTGCCTTTCTGGAACGACGGCGGGTCGATGATCACCAGGTCATACGGACCCTTACCGATCACCTTGCCCCAAGACTTGAAGAGGTCGTGGCCGAGAAAAGTTACCTTGCCCAGGTCATGCCCGTTGAGCCGGTGATTGTCACGCCCGCGGCTCAGGGCCGGGCTGGACATGTCCAGGTTGACCACGTGGGTCGCGCCGCCCTCGATGGCCGCCACCGAGAAACCGCAGGTGTAGGCGAACAGGTTCAACACGCGCTTGCCCTGGGCATTGGCGCGCACCCAATCGCGGCCGTAGCGCATGTCGAAGAAAAGCCCGGTGTTCTGTTTACGCCCCAGGTCCACCCGGTACTTCAAGCCGCCTTCGACAATCGTCAGCTCGTCGATTTCTTCCCCGAGCAACCATTCGGTAGTGCTTTGCAGCAGGTAGCGGTGTTGCAGCAGCAGGGTGTGGGCGCCGGATTGCGTCCATGTCGCTGACTGGGTGATCTGCAGCAGCAGAGCTTTCAACGCCTCCAACTGCGCCGCTTCCGGCTCCTTGAACAGCGACACCAGCACTACGCCCTGCAACCAGTCGACGGTCACTTGCTCCAGCCCTGGCCAGCAGCGGCCGCGGCCGTGGAACAGGCGGCGGGTTTCCGCAGGTGCCGTTGCCAGGGCAGTCAGTAGATGGTCATGGAGGGTGGTCAGCGCTTCTGAATTCATCGGGTCGGGTCGGCGATTTGAGGGGGCGGTATTTTAACCAAAATTGTGGCGAATGGATGGGTGCGTAATCAACGTGGGGTCCTATGGTGCAGGGCAACCCACAACTTCAGGCTGATTGATATTGCTTGACTTTTCATAAAGGTAAAAATAGGTGGCGGTATCAAATATTTAGATACAATAACAGAGTTGCTGTCATTGAGGGGGAGTTCAAACTGCGTAACAAACCAGTTCGCGGCATTAAAAAATCTGCATAAATTGACGGTGGAAATAAATAGCATGTTCCCTTCTCGCAGTTCTTCCAGCTCCGCAAACATTCAAAGTGTTCAAGCTAAAACTAACGAAACAGTCTCTACGAAAGCAGTGCCGGAAGAAAATTTTTGCTCTTCTTTTTCTGAAGCCAAAGGGGATCGTATATTAGGTCTGCCTTCGGTTACCAGCAAGGAACATCCCGCATGGACGCCAGCCCGTCTGCTGGAAAACCTGAGGGTCGCGTTTAACATAATGGCCGAACAGCCTGAAGCCTATGATTTTGAAGGCACGCCAGTCTCAAAGGTAAACGACAAGCCAGATACGATACTTGATGTGGAGGACGCGCTGGTTATCGTCGTGAAGGAAGAACAACGACGTAAGAAATCAGGCAGGGATGAAACGGTTGGAAGTGAAAATATCAAAGCTGACAAAACTGCTTTGTCGGATGTAACATCCACTGCCTCCGTGGAGGGTGTTATAGCATTTGTTTCTGGAGTTTTTGATTATATTGTTGAGCTGGAAGAGAAAGGCAAAGAGGGCGGAGGTACTAATAAAGATTGTTCCGAACTTTCAGATAAAAGCTTGGATGAATTGTTTTCAGATTTAAGCAGGCATCCTCGTTACGCCCACGCATTCGGCCTGCTCGAAACAGAAAAAATTCAGGGAAAGTTTTCTGGAGGAGAGGCGTGGCGACGGATTCACGAGTCTGCCACCTATCTCTTTTCTAATAAAAGTAAAAGTATGATTGATGAGTTTGTTCAGCAAAAAAGTGGCGGTGGGCCAACAGCCTACCTGCACATTTTTTTGGATGATATTGAGATGGGAAGTGTGGTTGGTAATAAGGATTTAAAAGCAGGCGGAATAACGGCTGAGGAGTTGCGACATTTGTATCGATGCAGAGCGCAATTGGGCGATGCTGTCAAGTTTTATAAAAATAATAAAACAGTTTCCGCTCCGTGGGAACAGGATCCGAAGTTGTGGAGTGACAAACTATTTTCTACCGACTCAACTCCCACCTCTTCACCACAAGGAACCGATGATACTTCAAGAACTGGTAATCAAGAAGTGCCGCTATATGGACGTTTTGTACAGCCGCCTACTACAAATTTAGAACCAGTTGACGCATCGGTTTCGCCAATGTTGACAGGTTTGTTCTACGAGATGTTTCGTGATTTTAATCTAGGGGGAAATGAAGCTGAAAAGATGGTGGGTAGTCCCGAAGAGATTAACAAGTTGTATCAGGAGTCAGGGGTGGCGCCTATTATTTCTCAGGAAGAATTTGCGGCTATTAGAGCCTATACCCTAGGGTTCGATAAACATATCAATCCGAATTTGGGCAAGGTGAATCCATTCGAGAAGCGTAAAAATACATTCATAACCTACATAGCGTCCGGTTTGGATAAACTCAAGGGGGCGGGCTATAGGTATCCACTCAAAGAGACTGTCATTGAGAAATTATTTGATAAGAGTCCTGCGCTTAAAGTTAAGTTTCGTGATGAGAGCATTTTGACAGAGCTTATGGTGCCGATACCGCAAATTCCTGATTTTCATGTGGAAAAAGAAGCGGTGTCCGGTCAAATATTTTATGTGACGAAAAATGATGAAGATAAATATGAGCTAGTTCGCAAGGATAATGGAAGAAGGTACAACCTGAAAGGTGTTTTCTCATATGTCATCCTTCCAGATGAACCTGATCGTATTTATTGTGGTATGAACAATGGCCAACAGAATTCGAAAGGAGAGCTAAATGAATATCGACATCATAACCCCTACTATGTTGAAGGCCACAGCTCGCTAGCCCAAGGTAAGGATGTACTTTATGCGGGAGATTTTTTGTTTGAAGATGGACAGCTAAAGCTCTGGACTAATGGCAGCGGTCATTATAAACCGATCGCTGAGCGTCGTTTTGGAAATTTAACTGAAGCGGTTAAGCGCATACTTCCTGAGGAGCTATTTAAGGATCATGATGAGTTGACTGAAGTTGAAACGAAGACGCTAAATGCGTATATACAGATCTCGGAGGCAGAGGAGCGTCGTTTGAAAGAGTGTTACTCCAATTCGAGTGATGCCGATACCGACTCGGATTCGGATTCGGATTCGGATTCGGATGGCAACGATTTGAGTATCTTTAATAAGATTCAGGCGAAAAACGGTCGGCCTCAATTGCCAGGAAATCCGGGTTTGAAAGGCGGCGGGCCGGCACAACACATTACACAAGAAGAAGTTTGCGCTCCCATTGCCAACGCTCTTGACAAGAAACTCGGTGAAGACGGTCCAGACAAAGGCGGAGCCGGTGCGGTCGCTGGCGCGTTATCGGGAGCAATCCGATCTGGGGCAACATCTGACAGTGATAGCGAGGATGAGACAAAGCCAGACAGGCCATCCGGTTCGGCCAATGCAATCATCCCTCCCACTGCACCGGGGAGTAACCCTGCAGGTACTGTTGGTTCATCTAGCGCCGAATTACAAAAAAAGTTGAACATTGCTTTGAATTCAGGTGGGCAAATCAAGGCAATACAAATTGGACGCATGCTGGAGTTTACTAGTCTGCTTGCAAAGGCCTCGCCTGCGGTACAAGCCACAGCAATAAATTCTGAGGTTTTTAATCAGTCAAGTGAACTGTTAAAGATTCCGGGCTATTATTTTAATACTCGTTTTCCATCCCAGGGCGCAGCACAGGTGCCTGCGCAAATAAAAGATAGCTTGATGCAGTCTCTAGCTAATTGTGTGCGCGCTGGGACGATGGGTGAACAAGCAGCGCGGAATATTCTTCCTCCTGATTATCTAAGAATATTCGATGTTAAAGTCGAGACTGTTAACATATTTGCCGATATTAATAAAGAGGTGCGAGCCACTGCGGCAATCAATTTGCTGATAGGTACTGCTGATCAGCGAAGAGTAAAAATTGCAGCTGATAATTCTGATATCGCTGTTAGAGGTGCCGAAAAAGAGCGGGTAAAAAGAAGAGTTTATCAGGGGGCTGCTGAACTGAAGAAGTATTCAGTTGATGCAGGTGCCCGAGATTATAAAAATTTCTTGAATGAACGTGTTCAGGAAGAAAGGGAGAGACAAAATATGCTAAGGCAGAGTCAAGCGGAGAAACAGGAGAAGTATGAAAAAAACCGCGCAGACAGGGGCGTTGAATGGTCCAGACAACTTAATGGAATTGCGCTCTCTGAAACCGATAAGGCAAAGTTGAATCATGCAAATCGTAAACAGGAACAAGAAGATAGCTGGCGTAGCGTGCAATTGTCTAAAAAAACGGGTGACTTAACCAGGGGGCGATACGATAGCACTACAAGTTTTGACTCCGGTATAAACTCTCCTGGAACGTTAAGTCGTTCATCTAGCCGGTCTTCAATTACATCTGAAGTCACCCGGGAAATATCAAATATGAGGGGGCAGCTCAACCCAGGCACAGAAAACAATATTTCGGCTCCGACAACCGGTTTTTCTCATGAAGAATGGCCGAGTAACAGAAGTACTGAAAAGGCGCAGAGCATACTTAATGTCTTGGAGGGGCGTGTGGCTAGCAGGGATCGTTTTGTAGAGCGTGAAATTGAAAGTATCAAAAATACATTAAACTCGTTACCCGGCTGTAAGTAAGTTATTTGGGCGATGTGTGGATGGGCCTTGGAGAAGAATGCCTGGCCCATCTCACCTAATGTTGCAGCACTGCGTCCTGATCTGATGGCGAGGGTAATGGGCGGAGAAAACACTTGGCGCACTACCTGCGCAGTTATCACGATTAATTTAACTTTACGTGAGGATTTGGCGATCTGTCGGCTCACATAATCGCTCCATCGATCAACCGTCGGGAGCCGACCATGCCGTGCCCACCTGTTTCATCTCATCCGCGCTGGCTGCGCCTGACCCACTGGCTCAACGCACTCGCCGTGTTGGTCATGGTCACCAGTGGTTGGCGCATCTACAACGCTTCCCCGCTTTACGATTTCAGTTTTCCCAAAGGCATCACCCTCGGCGGTTGGCTGGGCGGCGCCCTGCAATGGCACTTCGCGGCGATGTGGTTCCTGGCCGTCAACGGCCTCGTCTACCTGGCCTGCAACCTGTTCAGCGGGCGCCTGAAGCGGCGCTTTTTCCCGGTCTCGCCCAAAGGCGTGCTGCATGACTTCTGGGCCGCGTTGCGCGGCAAGCTGGGACATGCCGACCTGAATCATTACAACCAGGTGCAACGGCTGGCGTACCTGTTCGTGATGGTCGATATCACGCTGCTGGTGCTCTCCGGGCTGGTGCTGTGGAAGTCGGTGCAGTTCCCGCTGTTGCGTGAATTGCTCTGGGGCTACGAAGGTGCGCGCCATGTACATTTCATCGCGATGGCACTGTTGGTGGCGTTCGTCGCGGTCCACCTGGTGATGGTGGCACTGGTTCCCAAAACACTGTTGGCCATGATTGTCGGTCGCAAGGAGCCCATATGAAAAAGCCCATTCAAGACGCCGGGCTGGATGAGTCATCCATCCTGACCGACGCCCGTAAAATCCTCGCCCCGCAGATCGAAGACCGCTCGCGCCGCTCGTTCCTGCTGCGTGGCTTGACACTGGGCGGCGTGGCCATGTTGTCCGGTTGCAACCTCACCGACAACGACAGCGTCGAGACCGCGTTGTCCGCCATGTCGCGCTTCAACGACCGGGTGCAAGGCTGGCTGTTCAACCCCAATGCCATGGCGCCGACCTACCCGGCGTCGATGATCACCCGGCCATTTCCGTTCAATGCCTTCTACGGCATCGACGAAGCGCCGACGGTGGAGGAGGAGAGCTATCGGCTGGAGGTCACCGGCCTGGTGACGGACAAGCGCACCTGGCGGCTCGAAGAGCTGCGCGCCATGGCGCAAACCGAGCAGATCACCCGGCATATCTGCGTCGAAGGCTGGAGCGCGATCGGTCGTTGGGGCGGTGTGCGCTTCAGCGATTTCCTGAAACGGGTCGGGGCCGATACAGACGCCAAATACGTCGGTTTCAAGTGCGCCGACGATTACTACACCAGCATCGACATGGCCACCGCACTGCATGCGCAAACCCTGTTGACGCTGACCTATGATGGCGCTGTGCTACCGCGCGAATACGGCTTCCCGATGAAACTGCGCATGCCCACCAAGCTCGGCTACAAGAATCCCAAGCACATCCAGGCGATTTTCGTCAGCAACACCTACAGCGGCGGCTACTGGGAAGACCAGGGCTACAACTGGTTCGGTGGCAGCTGACGCAACCCCGGCAATTCCCCCGTCCACACCCCATGCATCAAGGAGTTTCACCATGAAAAAGTTGACCACTGTTGTTCTGTCCATGTGCCTGGCCATCGGCGCTGCCAGTGTTTTTGCTGGCGATACGATGAGCAAGGACAGCATGAGCAAAGACTCGATGTCCAAGGACGCCATGCATAAGGACGTCATGAAAAAGGATTCGATGGCCAAGGACACGATGAGCAAGGACACCATGTCCAAGGATGCCATGAGCAAGGACAGCATGAAGAAAGACGCCATGTCCAAGGACGCTATGAAAAAAGACCCGATGTCCCGGTAAACGTCTCGCAAACACCGATTTCGTCGTCTGTTTGTATCAAAAATGAATTTCCGCAGAGACTGCCGCTCATACCTGTAGGTAGCGGATTTCAAGCCCGCATATAAACTGGTGTGATCAGGGAGCGGCAAGGTCATGAGTCGAGAATCGACAGCGGGCGGACAGCTTCATGGCGGGTTGATTCTGGTGGTTGAGGACGACCCGCTGATCCTGGAGTTTCTTTGCGAAATTCTTCAAGAGGAAGGCTATGTAGTGCAAGCGCAAACCAGCGCGGACGCCGCATCGGAGTATTTGCAGAGCCACGCACCCGAAGTCGGGATGCTTCTCACGGACATCACCATGCCGGGAACGCTCAACGGCGCGGACCTGGCCAATCTGTTCGGAGATCGTTGGCCGGACAAACCGATCATGATCATGTCCGGCTTCGAAACCCCTGCAACTTCCGGGGTCCGGCATAATGTCTCGTTTATCAAGAAACCCTGGGCGGTGGGTCAATTGCTTGATTGCGTGGACGGCGCACTGAAATCACGCCGTCCCCTGTAGGAGCTGCCGCAGGCTCGGGCCGCGTTCGGACGATCTCTCGATCTTTCGATCTTGAAAATCGCAGCCTGCGACAGTTCGTTCGATCGTGTACATTTCTCGGGGCATCCCATCAGATCCTTGAGATAGGAAGGACCCTTTGTCTGCTCCCGAATCCGTCTTGAACGTTCCTTACCGTGCCTTCCTGTTCGACATGGACGGTACCATCCTTACGTCAATTGCCGCCGCCGAGCGCGTCTGGGCTGCTTGGGCCGTGCGTCACGGCGTCGATGTCGAGACCTTCCTGCCGACCATTCACGGTGCCCGCGCCATCGACACCATCAATCGCCTGGCATTGCCCGGAGTCGATGCCCAGGCCGAAGCGGCGTGGATCACCGAAGCGGAAATCGAGGATGTCGGGGGTGTTGAAGAAGTGGCGGGCGCGGCGCGCTTTCTCCAGTCTTTGCCAGCCGATCAATGGGCCATCGTGACCTCCGCCCCGAGGGCGCTCGCGTTGCGGCGGATGGCAGCCGCAGGGATTCCGGAGCCGGCTGTGCTGGTCACTGCCGAAGATGTCGCCGCTGGCAAACCTGACCCGGCCGGTTATCGATTGGCTGCGCAGCGGCTGGGTGTTGAAATATCGGATTGCCTGGTTTTCGAAGATGCAACGGTAGGCATTCTCGCAGCCGAGGCGGCGGGGGCGGATTTACTGATTGTCACGGCGACACATGAGCAGCCGATTGTGACGGCGCACGCCACGTTGGCAAATTATGACGAGGTCGTTGCCCGCCTAGACGCCCACGGCGTGATTCGACTTCGCACGATCCACTGTGGGAGCGAGCCTGCTCGCGAACGCTGACTTCCAGCCGACATAAACGTTGCCTGGCACTGCGCTTTCGCGAGCAGGCTCGCTCCCACAGTGGGGGGTGTGTCTCAGTAGAGTTTCGGAATCAATCGCCAGCTCCGGGCGCAATAAGCCTCATATTCACTGCCAAATTGCGCCCGTAACAATGCTTCCTCGGCATGAATCCGCGCGATCAGCGGAATCACGGTCAGCGCGGCCAGCAGCAATCCGACCCCCGAACGAAACGCCAGCGCCCAGCCCACGGCAATCACCAACATCCCCAGGTAACTGGGGTTGCGCAAGCGACGATAAATCCCGTCGGTCACCAGGCGATGGCCCGGCTGGATCGCCACCAGCCCACTGAAGCGTTTGCCGAGCACGAACACCGGCCACATTCGCAGCACGCCGCCGATGATGAAGAGCAGCGCCCCGAGCCAACGCACGCCTTCGCCACCGAAGGTCCAGAAGTCGATGCGGTCGGTGTAGGCCGGGAAAAAACCACTCAATAACCCGATCACTCCGAACGCTGGCAGTACCCAGCGATTGGCCCTGTCCTCGCGCTCACCGGAACTCAGGTTGACCTCGGTAAACAGCGAAGCGATGGCCATGACCAGCGTCGCCAGGGCAACCACCACCAAGGCGGTATGGGAAAAAAACGCCGCGAAGCCGCCCAGCCCCCAAATTGCCAGCAAGAGGTAGGCGAGGGTGGAGACGATGGCGAAAAACGCCAGTTTGGCCGAGATTTTCATAGGCAATACCCCCGACACTCCCAGTGTAGCGCCGACCGTTCCCACGCGGAGCAGGGGAACGATCATCATTGTGCCGCTGATCGCGCATTGCGCCTGATCACCTGCGGTGGTTGCCCGAACGTTCGAAGGAATGCCTCGCGCATGCGCCGAGGATCGATAAACCCGCTTTCCAAGGCAATCTGCTCGAGTGTCAGGCGACCACCCTCAAGCATCTGCCGTGCCGCCTCCAGGCGCAGGTTCTCGATGGCCTTGGCGGGCGACTGACCGGTTTCGGTACGGAACGCACGGCTGAATTGCCGCGAGCTGAGGCTCGCCACTTGCGCCAGTTGTTCCACCGATAAGGTCTGCGCCAGGTGCTCCCGAGCGTAGGCGAGGACGGTCTGGATGCGGTCGGATTTCGGCGCCAGTTCCAGCAGCGCCGAGTGCTGTGATTGCCCGCCGGCACGGCGGTGGTACATCACCAGTTTCTGCGCTACGGCACGTGCGAGTTCGGCGCCGTGATCCTTTTCGACCATGGCCAGCGCCAGGTCGATGCCGGCGGTCATGCCGGCGGAGGTCCAGATCGCGCCGTCGATCACGTAGATTCGATCGGGTTCAACCTTGATCGATGGAAAGCGTTCTTGCAGTTGCCGTGCATAAGCCCAATGCGTGGTAGCCCGCCGGCCCTCAAGCAATCCGGCCTGGGCCATGACAAAGGCTCCAGAGCAAATCGACGCGGTACGGCGGGCGGTCCTGGCACTGGCACGCACGTAGTCGAGTACACCCTCGGGCGCCTGCTCGAGGATGGTGTCGCCGCCCACCACGATCACCGTATCGAACACCCGCTCGTCGAACGCCTCGGTGCCAACATTCAGGCCACCAGAAGCGCGCAAGGTGCGGCCGTCTTCGGACAGTACACGCACGTCATACAGGGCTTGCCCAGCACTGAAATTGGCATATTCGAATACCGGCATGGCAGCCAGCGCCATGGACTGGAAACCCTCGAACACCACAAACGCCACGCTGATCATCGCCCAATCCTCAAAACAGATGTCCTAAAAACGTAGGTTAAACGTCATTTGCGACGGACACGAGTCCCTTTATAACAGTTCCTGACTGGCGATTGTCTCGCCTCACTGTGAAGGAAAATGAACATGACTCTCTCCTCCAAAGGCACTGCACTGGTCACTGGCGCCTCTTCGGGCATCGGCGCGGTGTATGCCGACCGTCTCGCCCGGCAGGGTTACGACCTGATCCTGGTCGCGCGCAGTCAGGCAAAACTCATCACGCTGGCCAACCGGCTGAGCGACCAGACCGGCCGTAATGTGGAAGTGGTCGCCGCGGATCTGAAAGACAAGGCCGACTTGTTGCGGGTCGAACAGATACTGCGAAGTGACGCGAGCATCACGTTGTTGGTCAACAACGCTGGAGTTGGCGCGGTCATGCCGTTGCTCGGCAGCCCCGTGGATGACATGGAAGACATGATCAGCCTCAACATCACCGCGCTGACACGCCTGGCCTATGCGACGATACCGGGCTTCGTCGAACGCGGTGCCGGGACCGTGATCAACATTTCGTCGATCGTCGCCATCGCCCCGGAAATCCTCAATGGTGTGTATGGCGGGACCAAGGCATTTGTCCTGGGCCTGAGCCAATCGATGCACCGGGAACTGGCGGATAAAGGCATTCGTATCCAGGCCGTGCTGCCAGGCGCGACCGCCACCGACTTCTGGAGCGAGGCCGGCAACCCGGTGGAGAATTTGCCGCAGGAGATTGTGATGTCCGCCGAAGAAATGGTCGATGCCGCACTGGTGGGGCTGGAGAAGGGGGAAGTGGTGACCATTCCGGGATTACACGACGGGGAGCAGTGGGATCGCTACGAAGCGCAGCGCCAAGTGCTGTCCGGGCTGTTCGGCAATTCCACGGCAGCAGCGCGTTATCGATAGCTTGACTGTGCTCTTTTGGTCCCCATCGCGGGCAAGTCCGCGATGGGGCCATCAACAACACCGCGCTACATAGATCATTACTGACATTACTGGCCAGCCGGAACGCCTTCCTGGACAAGAATTGCGCGAGCCAGGTCTTCGTCGCTGGCGCTGTTGAGGTCAGGATGCTGTTGGCGAATCCGCTGCAGTACCTGCTCCAGATAAACGCCACGAATCGCGCCGCCACTGGCCACGAAGCTGGAGGCGTCATCCCGGGCGGGAATCATCAGTTTGTCATCCTTGAACGTCGAATACAGCGAGGCGGAAACCCCGGCCGACGTGGCGACATCCTTTGCATCCACATCGGCCATCGCGGAGCCGACAGGTAAGCACAGCAAAAGGGAAGAAATGATAATCAGACGGCGCATGACGGTGTCCTCTGAAGACGTGAAGCAAAAAGGAAGTCTCTCACCCTTTAGGATGCATGGCGGTCGTCAGGAGTTCCCCTGGCAGGTTTTCAGCGCGAAAACCGGTTGCGATAATCCCGCGGCGAAACCCCGAGGTTGCGTTGAAAGGTCAGGCGCATGCGCTCTTCATCCCCGAAGCCGCACAACCGGGAAATCTGATCGATGTTGCGCTCCGAATCCTCCAGCAAGCGTCGCGCAGCTTCCACGCGCAGCACTTCCACGGCCTTGGCCGGCGTGCGGCCGGTCTTGAGTTTGTAGACCCGGGCAAAGTTGCGCGGGCTCATTTGAACCTGTTGGGCGAGTGTCTCGACGGTGAGGTTGGCGCCAGACAGGTTCTGCGTGATCCACAAATGCAAGTCGTCGAAGGCCGCACCTTCGCTGGTTTGCGATTGCAGCAACTGGCTGTACTGGGCCTGGCCACCGGGGCGCTTGAGGAACACCACCATTTCCCGCGCTGTCAGCAGTGCGAGCTCACGTCCGCCATCTTCTTCGACCAGCGCCAGCGCCAGGTCGATGCCGGCGCTGACCCCGGCGGAGGTCCAGACTGAATCCTGCTGGACAAAGATCGCATCATTGTCGACTTCGATGGATGGATGGCGCTCCTTGAGCAGGCCGCACATCGCCCAATGGGTGGCGGCGCGCCGACCTTCGAGCAATCCGGCCTCGGCCAGCAGGAACGTACCGCTGCACACCGAAGCGGTGCGCCTGGCTTTGGTGGACGCCTGTTTGAGCCAGTCGACCAGGCCCAGGGTGTTGTTCATCGCCAGGATAATCGCCGGGGCACCGGGAACGATCAGCGTGTCGATCGTCTGGTCATCGAAGGTGCTCAAGGGCACGGTGTCGACGGCCAGGCCCTCTGCGGTGTGGATCAGGCCGCCGTTCAGGCTGGCGGTCTGCAGGGTGTAGCCGGGCAGATTGCTGCTGTTGAGGTAGCGCGAGGCCGCCCAGAACACGGTTTGTGCGCCGGTCAGGTCGAGCAGGCCCATTTCGGGGTAGGCGAGGAAGACAATCAGGCGCGGTTGGTCAGACGGTGAATCGGGAGAGCTGGCGATATCGTTCATAGGCTTCTGGTTTGACGCGTTGGAATAATGATAATTCGCAAACGGTATAAGCGTTATCGCAGCTGGTCGGCTGTCCGGATTTCAGGGTTTTATGTCACTCGCCCGGCAAAACTGCAAGTACGGCCACTCGTGACAATCCAGAACAATTGTATTGTCCATGGCTGTCTGTTTCCGCACAAAAGGGCTGCGTACCTTGGGTTCACTGAAACCAGACGCGGACCTCCTTCATGTTCAATCGATTGGCCCTGCCTTTTGCCCTGCTGCTCACCTTCAACGCCGCAAACGCCGCCGATGGCGAAAAATGGTACCCCTCAAAGTACGGCACCGATGACGAAATCGGTGCGTTGAACCTGCTCGATGCCAACTCGGTACTCAACGCCGCCAAGCTGATCAAGACCGGCAAGACCTACCCGTTGGCCGTGCCCATCGATAAAAACCTGCCGGCGTTCCGGCATCGCAGTTTTCACCTGACCAACGTCCAGCCGGGGGAAGCGGGCGGTACCACCATGGGCCCCAACAAATTCACCTTCAACGATGAACTGGTGGTGGGCTGGACCGGGGTCGGCACCCAACTCAACGGCATCGGCCACATTGGCATCGACAACGTCTACTACAACGGCAACCGCGCGGCGGACTTCGTGACCGTGGAAGGGGTGCAAAAACTCGGCATCGAAAAAGTCCCGCCCATCGTCACCCGTGGCGTGGTGCTGGACATGACCGCCGTGTATGGCAGCGCCATCGTACCGGAGAAAACCGAGTTCACTGTCGCCGATATCCAGAAAGCCCTGGATCTGCAAGGCGTCAGCATCGAGAAGGGCGATGTGGTGCTGTTCAATACCGGTTGGCTGGAGCTGCTGGGCAAAGACAACGAGAAATTCCTCGCTGTGGAGCCGGGCATCGGCATGGCGGCGGCCAAATGGCTGGCGGGCAAGCAGATCGTCGCGTTCGGCGGTGATACCTGGGCCTCGGAAATCTACCCTGGCACCGACGGCCAGGAGTTCCCGGTCAACCAGTTCATGCTGGCGAAAAACGGCATCTACAACCTTGAGCTGATCGACAGCCGCGCGCTGGTGCGGGACAAGGCCTGGACCTTCATGTTCGTGCTCGGACAGCCGCTGTACAGGGGCTCGACCCAGGTCAACATCAACCCGGTGGCGATTCGCTGAAAGGCAGCACCAAGCCGGGGGATGACAAACGCTCATCCCCCGGCCCGTTGTTGTCATTTGTTTGCCCCTGACCCCGGCCCATAGAGTGAAGCGTGCGTTTTTGGCGCATCCCTTTCATTCGAGTCATCGCCTGCCGAGCGCAGGCGAGGGAGATTTTTGATGTCCGATATTTTGGGCCAGCAGTTCATCGATGGGCAGCGCAGTGCCCTGGGCCGCGAGACCCTGCACAGCGTCGATGCCAGCACCGGCCATGCGCTGCCGTATGTTTTCCATCAGGCCACCGAGCAGGAAGTCGAGCTGGCGGTATCGGCGGCAACGCGCGCGTTTGCGCCGTTTCGCCAGCTGTCGCCTTTGCGCCGGGCCGAATTTCTCGACGCCATCGCCGAGGAAATCGATGACATGGGGGATGATTTCACCGCTCTGGTCTGCCAGGAAACCGCGTTGCCCGAGGGGCGGATTCGCGGTGAACGCAGTCGCACCAGCGGCCAACTGCGCCTGTTTGCCCAGGTACTGCGCCGTGGTGATTTTCTCGCTGCGCGGATCGACCAGGCGCTGCCTGAACGCACGCCGTTGCCACGGCCGGATATTCGTCAGTACCGCATCGGCGTCGGTCCGGTGGCGGTGTTCGGTGCAAGCAACTTTCCCCTGGCGTTTTCCACCGCCGGCGGCGACACCGCCTCGGCCCTGGCCGCCGGTTGCCCGGTGGTGTTCAAGGCCCACAGCGGGCACATGGCGACGGCCGAGCGGGTGGCGGGTGCCATCGTTCGCGCGGCGCAACGCACGGCCATGCCGTCGGGGGTGTTCAACATGATCTACGGCGCCGGCGTGGGCCAGGCGCTGGTCATGGCCGATGGCATCAAGGCCGTGGGCTTCACCGGCTCGCTCAAGGGCGGTCGGGCCCTGGCCGATCTGGCCGCTGCGCGGGCGCAACCGATCCCGGTGTTCGCCGAGATGTCTAGCATCAACCCGGTGATCGTACTGCCTGAAGCCTTGGGCCAACGAGGCCAGAAAATTGCCGAGGAGCTGACGGCCTCGGTCAACCTTGGCTGTGGCCAGTTCTGCACCAGCCCCGGCTTGATCATCGGTCTGCGCTCGCCGCAGTTCAGCGAGTTCCTGCAAGCCTTCGCACAGAACATGGGCAGCCAACCGCCCCAGACCATGCTCAACACAAGCGCGCTCAACAGTTATCGCGCAGGACTTGCGCACATCGCTGCGCACGACCTTGTCGATCACCTGGCCGGTCAGCCGCAAGAACATTCCAAGGCGCAGCCGCAGTTGTTCAAGGCCGATGTGCAGCTGTTGCTCGACGGCGATGCGCTGTTGCAGGAAGAGATATTCGGCCCGGCCACGGTGGTGGTCGAGGTAGCTGACCAGCCGCAGTTGCGCGCGGTGCTCGACCGTTTGCACGGACAGCTGACCGCCACGCTGATTGCAGAACCTGCGGATCTGGATCGCTTCAGTGGTCTGCTGCCGTTGCTGGAGGACAAGGTCGGGCGCTTGCTGCTCAACGGTTATCCCACCGGCGTCGAAGTCAGCGATGCGATGGTCCACGGCGGGCCTTATCCGGCGACGTCGGATGCGCGTGGCACCTCGGTCGGCAGCCTGGCCATCGATCGCTTCCTGCGCCCTGTTTGCTACCAGAACTATCCTGATGAGTACCTGCCGCCCGCGCTGCAAAACGCTAACCCGCTGGGTCTCGATCGACTGGTCGATGGCCAGTGGAGCCGGTTGCCCCTGAACTGACCCGCCGCCCACGTCGGCGCGGCTGGCGTGGGCCTTGATGGATTGCACATTGAATCGAGCACACACCGATATGGTTCCTTCCCTTGGCAGCATCGCTTCACGCTTGCGCCTCAAGCAACTGCGCTTGTTGATCGCACTGGATGACCGCGGCTCCCTGCACAAGGCCGCCGAGCAGATTTCGATTTCCCAGTCCGGCGCCACCAAGGCCCTGCATGAGGTCGAGTCACTGCTCGGCATGCCCTTGTTCGAGCGCCAGCCCAAGGGCCTGGTGGCCAATGAAATGGGGCGTTGCATGATTCGTTATGCACGGCTGATCTACAGCGATGTGGAGCATCTGCGCGAGGAAATGCTCAGCATCATGCAGGGGCAGGGCGGGCGGTTGTCGGTGGGGGTGATCATGGGGGCGGTGCCGCTGCTGACCCGGGCCCTGACCGAGCTGCGGCTCAAGCAACCGGAGCTGTCGGTGGAGCTGGTGGAAAACACCAGCGCGACCTTGCTTGGGCTGCTGGATCAGGGGCGACTGGACCTGGCGATCTGTCGGACCAGCGTCGGCCAGCGCTCTGACGCCTATGACTGCATTGAACTGAGCGAAGAGCCCTTGGCCGTGGTCGCCAGCAAGGATCATCCGCTGGCCCGTACCGAGTCGTTGCAGCTGGCGCAATTGAGCGATTACCGCTGGGTGGTCTATCCCAAGGACATGCCGATGCGCCAGGCCCTGGAGCGCGAACTGAACGAGGCGGGGCTGGAAATTCCGCGGTATCCGCTGGAAACCTCGTCGACCTTCGCCACCATTTTGCTGGTGCAACAGGACCCGACGTTGCTGGCGGTAATCCCGGTGGAAGTGGCGCAGTTCTGCGAGCAACACGAGTTGCTGGTGAAGCTGCCGGTGTCGATGCGTGCGCTGATCGAGCCTTATGGCGTGATCAGCCGGGCGGGCGCCGATTTGTCTCCGGCGGCGACCCTGCTGATCAACGAATTGCAGCGGGATCTGCTTACTTGATGACGATCGGGTTCACCGGCGCCCCCGTGCCGCCCACGATCTTCAGCGGCGCGGCGGTGTAGAGGAACTGCCACTGACCGTCTTCGGCGCAATCGCTGGCCAGCTCATCGAGCATCGCGACTTCGGTGAAGGTCACGCCAAGGTTGCGCATCAAGGCGTTGTGCAGCGGGATCAACACCCCTGTGGCCGGGTCGACCGCCACTTCGTTGGCCATGGTATCGGTCACCAGGTTGGGGATTTCCATCTGGTGAAACCACTCCACCAGCTCCCGGCTGAAGGTCAGGCCCGGCTCGGCGAAATCCTTGTAGAACTCATCCGGTTCGCGCTCATAGAATGAACCGATCCAGCCGGTGCGGATGATCAGGATGTCGCGTTTTTGGATTTCGATACCCTGGGCCTTCGCAGCGGCCAGCAGGTCGAGGTGATTGAAGGTTTCGCCCTTGTCCAGCACCGCTTTGCCGCGATGGCGGGCCATGTCGATCAGCACCGCGCGCCCGACAATCCCGCGCTCGGCAATCGGCAGGATGCTGGCCTTGTCCATGCCACCGATGGTGCTCATGGCGTCGTAGCCGTTCCACAGTTTGTTGTCGTGCCAGACGTGGCCGAGGGCGTCGTATTGGGTCGAGCCTTGCAGGTGCATGAAGATCACGTCGTCGGCGTATTCGACATGGCCGTCGAAGTGGGTCTTGCCGGCCAGGAAGTGGCCTTTGTCCAATACGTTGACCCGCATTGACGGGCGTCGGCCAGGCCACAGCGGCTCACCCTTGGGATGGCCGATCTGCACTTGCAGGGTGAAAGTCTTGCCCTGGCGCACGGCGCCGATACCGCGCAGGATCTCGGCGCTTTGCAGGTAGTTCAGGGCGCCGACCTCATCGTCCGGCCCCCATTTGCCCCAGTTGGTGGGCAGGCCTTCGAGCAAGGCCTTGATGTCGGGAGAACGGTCGGCGGCGGTGTTGTTGGTGTTGTGGTCGCACATGGGATCTGTCCTTGTTCGAGCGGCTTGCGCAGTCCCCTGTGGGAGCGGGCTTGCCCGCGATGAGGGAGTGTCAGTCGAAATTTTTGCTGACTGACACACCGCTATCGCGGGCAAGCCCGCTCCCACAGGTTTAGTGTTGTTTGTCAGAAAGATTATTTGATCGGCGAAAACTGCGCCGGCATCAGCAGTTTCGACTCCATCTTTTCCAGCATGGGGAATGCGATCGGCACGAAGCCTTCGAGCCAGTCGGGGTCCTGGTACAGCGCGGCGCGTTTCTTGATGCGTTCGTCCAGGCTCTCGTAGGCCCAGATGTGAATCACCTGGTTAAGCTCGCCGATTTCGGTGTACCACCAGCCCACCAGCGTGGCATAGCGGGAGATCACCGGCAGGCCGTTTTCCTCGAAGTGCTTGAGGTAGGTTTGCATCTTGCCGATCTGCAGGGTGTAGGTGCGCATCTCGTAGAACATAGGGGTTCTCTCTCTCAGGAATGAAGGCCGTGGAAGGCGTTGCCGATGATCCGCTCGATGTCGGAAGCCTGGGTCAGGCGCGGGTTGACCAGCACGTTGCCGCTGCGCATCGAGTCGCTGACCATTTGCGGCATGTAGTCCAGGTCCACCCCCAGGTCCTTGATGTTGTCGGGAATGCCGATGGCCTTGTTCAGCGCCATCACGTGCTCCACCACTTTGTGACCGGCATGGGCGGGGCTCAGGCCGCTGACGTCTTCGCCCATGGCGATGGCGATCTCGCGGAACAGTTCAGGGCAGGCCGGCAGGTTGTATTCGATGACGTAGGGCAACAGCGTCGCGTTGGCGATGCCGTGGGGGATGTTGAACACGCCGCCGAAGGTGTGGGAGATCGCATGCACGTTGCCCAGTTTCGATTGGGCGAAGGCGACGCCGGCGAGGAACGAACCGAGCAACATCTGCTCCCGGGCGTGCAAATCGGAGCCGCTGAAAAAGGCTTTCGGCAGGTGGGAGCAGATCATCTTGATCGCTTGCAGGGCCAGGGCCTGGCTGACCGGATTGGCCTGCTTCGAGACGTAGGATTCGATGGCGTGGGTCAGTGCGTCCATGCCGGTGGCCGCGGTGATCGACGGCGGCAGCTTGAGGGTCAGTTCGGCGTCGAGAATCGCCAGTGTTGGAAACAGTGCCGGGCTGATGATCACGGTCTTGAACAGGGTTTTGGTGTTGGTGAACACCGTGGACGCCGTGCACTCGCTGCCGGTGCCCGAGGTGGTGGGAATGGCAAAGATCGGCAGGGGCGGGTGCAGCAGTTTGTCGTAGCCCTCGTAGTCGAGAATGTTACCGGGGTTGGTGGCCATGGCCGCGACACCCTTGGCGGTGTCGATGCTGCTGCCGCCACCTACGCCGATCACCGCGTCGCATTCGTGGTTTTTCAGGAAGGCTACGGCGCGCTCCAGCACATCCGTGGTGGGGTTGGGTTCGACGCCGGCAAACACTTCGTAGCCAATGTCACGCTCGGCCAGCGAGGCGAAAAAACTCTCCATCACTCCCGATGCCATCAAGCCTTCGTCGGTGACCACCAGCAGTTTTTTTCCAACATGGGGCTTGAGCAATGCGCCGGCCTGACGCGCCAGGCCGTTGCCGCTTTTCAAGGTTGTGGGGAAATAGAACTGGAACGGGTTCATGTGTGTCTCCGGTTTCTTATTGGGTCCCGAAACAGTAATGAGCACCGCCGCCTGTCGATAATGAAAAGACCTGATTCAGCGATCACCCTTTGTCATCCCCCGAGTGGCGGGTGCACGGTGGTAACGTGAGCCTTTCCAACCGTCAGGAGCATCGTCATGGATTTGGGTATTTCGGGGCGCTGGGCCATCGTCTGCGCCGCCAGCAAGGGCTTGGGCCTGGCCTGTGCGCGGGCCTTGGCGAAGGAGGGCGTGAACCTGGTGATCAATGCCCGTGGTAACGACACCTTGCAGGCGGCGGCCACTGAGCTGCGCACTCTGGCGCCGAACATCGAAGTGCGCACAGTGGCCGGGGACATCAGCACACCTGAGGTGCGCGCACAGGTGCTGGCGGCGTGTCCGCAGGTGGATATCCTGGTCAACAACGCCGGCGGGCCGCCACCGGGGGATTTTCGCGACTGGCAGCGCGAAGACTGGCTCAAGGCGCTGGATGCCAACATGCTCACGCCCATCGAGCTGATCAAGGCCTGTGTCGATGGCATGGCCGAGCGCGGTTTCGGACGCATCGTCAACATCACCTCAGGCGCCGTGAAAGCGCCGATCGATGTGTTGGGGTTGTCCAACGGCGCCCGCAGTGGCTTGACCGGTTTCATCGCCGGGCTGGCGCGCCAGGCCCGCTTGGCCGGCAACAACGTCACCGTCAACAACCTGCTGCCGGGGCCGTTCGAGACCGAACGGCTGCACAAGACCCTCAATGCCGCCGCCGAAGCCAAGGGCGCCAGCGTCGAAAGCATCGCCGAGCAACGGCGTAAAAACGTCCCGGCCCAACGCTTCGGCCAGCCCGATGAGTTCGGTGCTTATTGCGCATTCATTTGCAGTGCCCAGTCCGGTTTTCTCACTGGGCAGAACCTGTTGCTCGATGGTGGCAGTTACCCGGGAACGTTCTGACTAGTCTTCCGGTTTGGTGTTGACTCATCCGGCCCCTTCGACTTGCCCGCGAAGAGGCCATTGATCCAACACAAATCCTTCAGGCATTTCCAGGGGATGACATCCGGTGATCCCCCAATCAGATCCCATCATTATTCAGCACTCGGGGGCGTGATTAGAGTGGGGCCGCTTGTTCCACAACAATAAGAGCGCCCCACATGAACAATCCGAGTGCCGAAAGCCTGGCGTTGCCAGCAGCAAACGCAACGATGCGTGCCACCAACGTGCGCTGGCGAATTTTCCTCATCATGTTGTTGCTGACCGCGATCAACTACATCGACCGCGCCTCGCTGTCGGTGGCGTTGCCGCTGATATCCAGCGAGTTCCAGATCCCGCCGGCCCTCGAGGGCCTGATGCTCAGCGCGTTTTTCTGGTCCTACGCCTTGATGCAGATCCCCGGCGGCATGCTGCTGGATCGCTTCCATACCCGCCGCGTCATCGTCGTTGCGACGGTGGCCTGGGGCGCCTTCCAGGCCCTGGCCGCCGGGGCGCATAACTGGATCACCCTGTTGCTCACCCGCATGGGCCTGGGCATTGCCGAGTCGCCGATCATGCCCGCCGGCGCCAAGCTCAACGGCGCGTGGCTGACGCCCAACGAACGCGGACGCGGCGCGGTACTGGTCGACGGCGGTGCGCCGCTGGGCAGTGCCTTCGGCGCGATTATCATTGCCGGGCTGATCGGCTGGTTCGACTCCTGGCGCATCGCGTTCGTGATCGCCGGGGTCGGCACCATGCTCGCCGGTGTGCTGGCCTGGAAGTACATTCGCAACCACCCCAGCGAACACCCCGGCGTCAATGCCGCGGAACTGGCGCACATCACCGAGGGCAACGCCACGGTCAACAAGCCCGGCGCGGTCACCAGCATCCCGTTCAAGGAACTGCTCAAGGACCGTTCGGTGCTGGCGATGTTCGCCGGTTACTGCTGCATCCTCAGCGTGTTCTACGGCCTGCTGACCTGGATGCCGAGCTACCTGCACCAGACCCACGGCCTGAACATTTCCGGCATGGGTGGCGCGACTTTCCTGATCTTCATGTGCGGCTTCGTCGGCGAACTGGTCGGCGGCTACCTGGGAGATAAGTGGAAATCCAGCGGCGCCTCGCCCAACCTGGTAATGCGCAGCATGTTCAGCGGTTCGGCACTGGTGGCGGCGCTGTGCATGCTGGGAACGGCGTACGCCTCCGAGGCCAGCCAGGCGATCGGCCTGCTGTGCGTGGCGATGTTTTTCATTCGCTGGTGCGGCATGTACTGGTGCATTCCATCGATCCTCGGCGGCACGTCGAAAACCGGTGTGCTGGCCGGCACCATGAACTTCTGCGGCAATATGGCGGGGGTGATCGTGCCGATCCTGATCGGTTTGATCGTGCAGTTCACCGGCTCGTATTTCCTGGTGCTGATCTTCTTCGTGGTCATGGCCATGCTGCTGGCGATATTCTCCAGCCTGATCGATTACCGTGAGCGAGGGCTGGTTTGATGAGCGTTGATGTCGACTGCGTGGTGGTCGGGGCTGGTGTGGTCGGGCTGGCGGTGGCCAGGGCCCTGGCCATGGGCGGACGCGAAGTGATCCTGGTCGAGGCCGGCGAAGGGATTGGCGTGGGTATCAGTTCACGCAATTCCGAGGTGATCCACGCCGGTATCTACTACCCCAGTGGCAGTCTCAAGGCGCGGTTGTGCGTGGAGGGCAAGCAACGCCTTTACGCCTTCTGCGACGACCACGGCGTCAATTATCGTCGGCTGGGCAAGCTGATCGTCGCCATCGATGATGCGCAGCGTGTGACCTTGCAGGGTTTGCTCGAGCAGGGCCGGCGCAATGGCGTCGATGACCTGCAATGGCTGGAGGCCGCTCAGGCGCGGGCGCTGGAGCCTGAATTGTCCTGTGTTGCCGCGCTGTGGTCGCCATCCACCGGCATTGTCGACTCCCATGGCCTGATGCTGGCGTTGCAGGCCGATGCCGAGGCCTGGGGCGCATCGCTGGCCTTTCACACGCCGCTGTTGTCGGCGCGCTGCAGTGAACAGGGTTTCGAGTTGCACATGGGTGGCGCCGAGCCCATGACCTTGAGCTGCCGCGAGCTGATCAACTGTGCGGGATTGTCCGCGCCGGAAGTGGCAAGCCGAATCGCTGGCCTGCCAACGCAATACGTTCCCCAGGCGCGATTGTGCAAGGGCAGCTATTTCAGTTTCAGTGGCCGCGCGCCGTTCCGCCATCTGGTGTACCCGGCACCGGAAAGCGCCGGCCTGGGTGTGCACATGACCCTAGACCTCGCTGGTCAGGCGCGTTTCGGGCCGGATGTGGAATGGGTCGACAGGGTCGATTACCGCGTGGATCCAGCCCGGGCCGACGGCTTTTACGCGGCGATCCGCCGTTACTGGCCGAGCTTGCCGAATGACAGCCTGCAACCGGCCTATAGCGGCATTCGCCCGAAAATCAGCGGCCCGAACGAGCCGGCCGCCGACTTTCGCATCAGTGGCCCCGCCGAGCATGGCATTCCCGGGCTGGTCAATCTGTTCGGCATCGAATCACCAGGCCTGACCAGTTGCCTGGCGTTGGCCGCGCACGTGATGAACACCCTGCACCTGTAGGAGCGAGCATGTCGAATCGTCGCACCGTCGCGATGGTCGTCAACGATGACGCTGGCTGGCTGACACCCAACGCAGTATTCGAGTCCATCGCGAGCATGCTCGCTCCTACAGGTAAAGGTAAAGGTAAAGGTGCAGGTGCGGGGTGACCGATAATCAGTGCCCGCACCGCAACGCGCAGATAGCGCTATCCTTGGAAGATGTGCTCTTCGCCATCGGAGACATCTGATGATCAACGTACGCACTGCCCGCATGCTTGCCGATTACAAACAATGGGCCAACCAGCGCCTCTTCGATAACCTGGCGCTATTGCCACCCGGCGAAGTCGAAAAAGAACGCGCCGGGGTCTTCAAGAACATGATCGGCACACTCAATCACATCTATGTGGTGGACCGTATCTGGCAGGCTCACCTCGAAGGCCGAGGGCACGGCTTCAAGACCTCCCATGAACTGGTACATCCTGAACTGGCGGTGCTGCGCCTGGCGCAACAGGACGTGGATCGCTGGTACTGCAACTGGAGCGCAAGGCAGACCGATGCCTCGCTGGACAAACCCTTGAGGTTCACTTTCGTTTCCGGCGAAAGCGGCACCATGACTGCCGGCGCGATGCTGATGCACGTGGTCAACCACGCCAGCTACCACCGTGGCTGGGTGATCCAGATGTACTTCGAGATCCCGGCCATGCCGCCGATGACGGACATGCCGATCTACCTGCGCGAGACCGACCCGCACTTCAACGCGCTCAATGCCCCGGCAGTGGCGCCGACATGTGCTCCACTATTCGCGAGCGCAACCAACGTTCTGCCGGATCGTTATCGTTGACGCCGTTCCAGACCATGGACAGTTCGGACAGGTTGATCTCGAACGGTGGGTCGTCGGCACGCAACAGGCTGCTGCCCTCGATCAGCGCGCAGGCGGCGTAATCGGGCACCGAGGCCAGCATGTCGGTACCCGCCAGCAGGGCGCGCAGGCCCGAGAACTGCGGCACTGCCAGCACCACGCGGCGGGAGCGGCCGATGCGCGCCAGGTCATTGTCGATGGCGCCGCTCAAGTCCCCGGAAAACGACACCAGCGCGTGGGGACGCTCGCAGAATTCATCCAGGGTCAGGGGGCCGGGCTTGTCATCGCCACGCAGCACCTTGACGCTCAGGTCCCGAAGCTTTTTGCGTTTGGCGTTGGCCGGCAGCTCCGTGGTGTAGCTGATGCCGACGGAAATCTCACCGCTGGCAAGCATCGACGACATCAACAGGTAATTGACCCGGCGCACCACCACCACGACATTCTGCGCTTCTTCGCGAATCTGCTTGAGCAGCGGCGGAAACAGGCCGAACTCGGCATCGTCGGACAGGCCGATGCGAAACACATCGCGGCTGATGGACGGGTCGAAATCCTTGGCCCGACTGACCGCCCCGGAAATGGTGTCCATGGCCGGTTGCAGCTCCTTGAGAATCACCAACGCCCGCGGCGTCGGCTCCAGCACCCGGCCGTTACGCACCAGCAGCGGGTCGTCGAACAGATCGCGCAACCGCGCAAGTGCCGCACTGACGGCAGGCTGGCCGAGGAACAGCTTCTCGCCGGCCCGAGTGAGGTTCTTCTCGAACATCAGCGTTTCGAAAATCACCAACAGGTTCATGTCCACGCGTCGTAGGTCGTTGCGGTTCATGGTGCAGGCTCGCTGGGGTTGGGAACCTTTTCAGTAAAGCACCAAACCTTGTAGGAACGAGTTTGCTAGAGAAGACGGCAGGCCAGGCGACTTGAAGGGTGTATTTCGCGGTTTATAGTATTGAGGCGCGCTTCGCGCCCTGACGGGGATAAATCCCCTCGCCACACAGAGATTTCGGCCCTATGCGGGCAACGGCTCCGACTCCGTCAGCACCTTCCTGAACGTCTCCACCAACGGCCGCAGATTGATCCGGTGCCACGCCGCCCACAATGGTCTGGTGAGGGCAATCCACGGCACTTCCCGCAGTACCACGCCCGGGGGGGCGTTGCGGCTCAAGCCTTTCTGAATCATGGCGATGCCCAGTCCTGACGCTACCAGCGCCATCGCAGTGAAAGGGCCGGTGGCTTCCATACGGATATCCGGGGTGAAGCCTGCGCGGATGCAGGCGCTGACGAAGTTTTCGCGACTGCTGACATTCTGGTGGTGTTGCACGCCAATCCACTCCTGATCGGCGAGATCTTGCGGGGTCAGCACGGTCTTTCGGGCCAGCGGATGGTGCTCGGGCAGTGCCAGCAGCATAGGGTCGTCCAGCACCTGGAAACCCAGCAGGTCAGGGTCGTCATCGGTCGGCGGCTCACTGACCAGGGCGATATCCAGACTACGCTGACGCAGGCCTTCGAGTTGTTCGGCGGAGCTCTGGTTGTACAGCGCGATGTGCACGTTCGGGCGGCTTACACGCAGCACGCGCAAGGCATTGGGCAAGACGCCGGCGTGCATGGCGTTTTCGATGTAGCCGATGCACAGGCCGCCTTCTTCGCCACGCCCCAGGCGTTTACCGAGGGATTCCAGGCGGTTGGCGTGGGTCAGCAGGGCGCGGGTTTCGGCGAGGAAGGTCTGGCCGTCGCGGGTCAGGCGGATGCGTTGCTGGCTGCGCTCGAACAGGGTCAGGCCCAGGCGTTCTTCGAGCTGGGCGATCTGCCGGCTCAGGGGCGACTGGGAAATGTGCAGGCGTTCGGCGGCGCGACCGACGTGTTCTTCCTCGGCGACGGCGACGAAGTAGCGCAATTGACGGATGTCGATCATGTAAGACCTCCAGGGACTCAAGTGCTGCATATTATGTCTTGGACGGTCCGATGGTCGCAATCTAGGATCTGCTCAACGGTCACCACCTGACCACTGAACTGATGAGGATCTGAATATGAGCTTGAAAGACAAACTGCCCGGCGCACTGGGTTTCGGCACTGCACCGCTCGGCAACATGTTCCGCGCCATTCCCGAGGAAGAAGCGCAAGCCACCGTCCACGCCGCCTGGGATGCCGGTGTGCGTTATTTCGATACCGCGCCGTTCTACGGTTCGGGCCTGTCGGAAATTCGCCTCGGTCAGGCGCTGTCGCGCTACAACCGCGATGACTATGTCCTGAGCAGCAAGGTCGGCCGGGTGATTCTCGACGAGGTCGAAGACGCCGCCGCTCGCGATTTGGGCGAGAAGAGCGGGGTGTTCGAGCATGGTCGCCCGAACAAGATCGTCAATGACTACAGCGCCGATGCGACCCTGCGTTCGATCGAAGACAGCCTCAAGCGCCTGCAAACCGATCGCCTGGACATCGTCTGGGTGCACGACATCGCCCAGGACTTCTACGGCGATCAATGGCTGGAGTACTTCAACCAGGCCCGTACCGGTGCGTTCAAAGTTCTGACCCGCCTGCGTGAAGAGGGCGTGATCAAGGGCTGGGGCCTGGGGGTGAACAAGGTCGAGCCGTGCGAATTGACCCTGGATCTGAGCGAAGCGCAACCGGACGGTTTTTTGCTGGCGGGCCGCTACACTCTGCTCGACCATGATCGTGCCTTGCAGCGTCTGATGGACGCAGCACTGGCGCAGAACGTCGAGATCGTGGTCGGCGGTCCGTATAGCTCGGGGATCCTGGCCGGTGGCGCGCACTTCGAATACCAGAAGGCCAGCCCGCAGATCATCAATAAAGTCGAGCAGATCAAGCGCATCGCCGCTGCCCACGGTGTCAGCATCAAAGCGGCTGCTTTGCAGTTCTCCCTGGCCAACCCGGCGGTGGCGGCGGCGATTCCAGGTGCCAGCCGTCCTGAGCGCATTGCCGAAGATATCTCGGCGTTGGCGGAGGTGGTTCCAGCCGCTTTCTGGCAGGACCTGCGTGACGCCAGGCTGGTCTCCGAGCGTGCCCCATTACCCATCATTGGAGCTTGAGCATGAAAATCGATCTGAGTGGAAAACTGGCGATTGTCAGCGGCAGCACGGCCGGCATAGGCTTGGGGATCAGCAAGGCGCTGGCCGAATGCGGCGCCACGGTGGTGGTGATCGGCCGCGATACGGCCAAAGTCGAGCAGGCGCTGGCGAGCATTCGTCAGCAAGTGCCCGGTGCTCAACTGCGCGGGCTGACCGCCGACCTGGGTACGGCTGAAGGCGCGGAAAAACTGTTCGCCGCCGAACCCCGTGTTGACGTGCTGGTCAACAACCTCGGGATCTACAACGACGTGGACTTCTTCGAGACCCCGGACAGCGAGTGGACACGTTTCTATGAAGTCAACGTGATCTCCGGTGTGCGCCTGGCCCGGCATTACGTGCCGGATATGGTCAAGCAGGGCTGGGGCCGCGTGATCTTCCTGTCTTCGGAATCCGGCGTGGCGATCCCCGCCGAAATGATCAACTACGGCGTAACCAAAAGTGCCAACCTGGCCGTGTCCCATGGCCTGGCCAAACGTCTGGCGGGCACGGGGGTGACAGTCAACTCGATCCTGCCGGGTCCGACCCTCACTGACGGAGTGGAGGAAATGCTCAAGGACGCCATTGCCGCCTCCGGACGCAGCGTTCGGGAAGAAGCCGACGCGTTCGTGCGCAAGGCGCGGCCGAGCTCGATCATCCAGCGCGTAGCGGATGTCGAGGAGGTCGCAAACCTGGTGGCCTACATTGCTTCGCCGCTATCCTCGGCCACCACTGGCGCCGCCCTGCGGGTCGACGGCGGTGTCGTCGACAGCCTGGCGATCTGAACCTTTTTGAATCTGGAGAGTATTTTTCATGGCAACAACCTCAGCATCCATCGACATCCCGGCCTCGGCCGATCAGGTCTGGCAATTGATCGGCGGTTTCAATTCGCTGCCGGATTGGCTGCCCTTCATTCCCAAGAGTGAGCTCAGCGAAGGCGGGCGGGTACGCAGCCTGCAAACGGCGGACGGCGCGGTGGTGGTTGAGCGCCTGCAAACGTTCGACAACGATAGCAAGACCTACAGTTACTCGATCTTGCAGGCGCCGTTTCCGGCCACTGATTATCTGGCGACGATCCGCGTTGAAGCGCAGGGGCAGGGCGCCCGGGTGACCTGGTCCGGTCGGTTTGAGCCGGTGGGTGTGAGCCATGAGGAAGTCGTGGCGTTATTCACCGGGATTTACCAGGGTGGTCTTGAGGCCCTGCGGGCGAACTACCCAGCCTGATCACTGATCGTTCCCACGCTCTGCGTGGGAATGCAGCCCGGGACGCTCCGCGTCCCTTTCGCAAGCTGGAACGCGCAGCGTCCCTTGAGGCATTCCTTTGCGGCGCGTGGGAACGATCATGCGGGGGTAATCAGACTCTCCCGACAATCGAGCACCAACCGCGCTCCACCCAACTCACTTGTCCCCACCTCCAGCGCAAATCCGTGCAAGCTGACAATCGCCGCGACGATCGACAGCCCCAAGCCGAAACCACTTTTCTGATTCCCCGCCTCGGCGCGGTAGAAGCGCTGGAACACCGCCTCGCGTTCAGCCTCCGCAATGCCGGGGCCGGAGTCGAGTACTTCGATGCGGGTATGCCCGTTCTCATTGACCCCACGCAAAATCACCTGGCCACCGGGCGGGGTGAATTTGATCGAGTTACTCAACAGATTGGCCACCGCTTCGAACAGCAGGGCGCGATCGCCATTGAGCGAAGGCAGCGATGTGGGCAGTTGCAGTTCAAACGTCAGGCCATCGTCCTCGGCCAATGGCAGATAAAACTCATGCAGTTCCTGTAGCAAGGACACCGCGTCCAATTGCACGAAACCGGACCGGCGCTGGCGATCCTCCAGTTCGGAAATCCGCAGCAGCCCGCGAAAACGCGCCATCAGGGTGTCGGCCTCGGCCAACACCGCGTCCAATTGCGTCGCTTGTGGCGAACCTTCGCCGGCCTGTTGTTGCATGCGGTAGAGCTGCGCGCGCAGGCGGGTCAGCGGGGTGCGCAAGTCATGGGCGATGTTGTCGCACACGCCCTTGACCTCGTTCATCAAGCGCTCGATGCGTTCGAGCATGGCGTTGACGATGGCGGCCAGCATGTCCAGTTCATCGCGGCGATTGGACAGCGGCAGACGCCGGGTAAGGTCCCCGGCGACGATGGCTTCGGCGCTGCCCTGGATCGCGCGAATCCGCCGTAGCGGTCGGCGGCGCAACAGGTGCCAACCAACGATGCCCGGCAAGATGGTCAGGGTCACGCCCCAGAACAAGGCATGGAGGATGATCCGGGTCACGGCAAACAACGAACCGTTGTCCCGCACCAGGATCAGCCAGCGACCATCTTTCGTCTGGGTTGCCACCGCGTCGCAGCTGTCGACGGGCAGGGTCGGGTCGTCGGACTCGGCGCAGTCGTTGAGCATGTGAATCTTGCCGTCCAGCGGCAGGCCTTTGGGAATGTGGCGCAAGGCGCCGCTGAGGTAACGATGTTCGGCATCGAACAGGCCGTAGGCGTCGATGCCGCGGATGTCGAAGGTCATGCTGACGGCAAGGGCGTCCGTCAGTTGATCGCCCTGGAAGTGCGAGAACAGATGCTGGCGTTGCATCAGCGAATGCTTGGCCAGGTTGTCGAGGTAAGCGGACACCTCGTAATACATGACCCCCATGAGTATCCCGCTCCAGACCACGAACAACGCACTGTAGAGCGCCAGCAGGCGACTGGTGGAAGAACGCCAGCCTTTAGACGGGTTCGGCAATGACATAACCCGAGCCTCGCACCGTTCGAATCAATGGAACATTGCCAGGTGGGTCGATTTTCTTGCGCAGGCGACCAATATGCACGTCGATCAAATTGGTGCCGGGGTCGAAGTGATAACCCCAGACCTCTTCGAAAATCATCATCCGCGAGAGGATCTGCCCTGTGTTGCGCATCAGGAATTCCAGCAGTTTGTACTCGGTGGGCAGCAGGGTGAGCAACTGGCCGTCGCGGCTGGCTTCGTGGCTGATCAGGTTCAGCTCCAGGTCTGCCACCCGCAGCGTGGTGGCCTGGGCCGTCACGGTGTTCTGCCGGCGCAGCAGGACTTCGACCCGGGCAGCCATTTCATCGGTGGCGAAGGGTTTGGTCAGGTAATCGTCACCCCCGGCACGCAAGCCGCGTACGCGCTCGTCGACGTCGGAAAGGGCGCTGATCATCAGGATAGGCGTGGCCACGCCCATGGTGCGCAATGTGGTGACAATCGCCAGGCCGTCGAGTTCGGGCAGCATGCGGTCGAGGGTGATCAGGTCATAGTTGCCGCTGACCGCACGCTCAAGTCCCTCTCGACCGTTGTCGACCCAATCGACGTCGAGCCCGTGGCTGCTCAGTTCGGCGACAATTTCCCGTGCGGTCACGGCGTCGTCTTCGATGGTCAAGATGCGGGTCATAAGGCTGGCCTGATTAGGTATTCACAACGTAGTGCAGCATTTTGCCAAGAAATGATCGAAGGCTTACTAAATAAAAGTTCATGGACACATCCATCGTCGTTTAATGCATAAAACCCGCTGCGACCAGCCGTTCATTGCAAATTGCATGGAACTGGGAAGTTCAAAGTTTCTAAATCTCTGAAACAAAAGGATTTATTGAAAATCCGCGACTGGCACGGTGACTGCAATTGCTCCTTCGAGACTTGTAACACCATCTTTCTGCCTGGAGCGATACAACAATGAATAGATCCTCTGAGGGTTTCTATCCCGCCACGGATGAATCGAGCACAGTGTCGGGCGTGTCCTGGGGGGCGATTTTCGCCGGGGCCGCGGCGGCGGCGGCGTTGTCGCTGATCCTGGTACTGCTCGGATTCGGCCTGGGGTTTTCGGCAGTTTCGCCGTGGGCCAATGAAGGCATGAGCGCCAAGGGCTTGGGCATATCGACGATTGTCTGGCTGGCTGTCACGCAAATCGTCGCTTCCGGCGCCGGTGGCTATATCGCCGGCCGGCTGCGGGTGAAGTGGGCTTACATGCATGGCGATGAAGTTTATTTCCGCGATACCGCCCACGGTTTTCTCGCCTGGTGCGTGGCGACGCTGGTGACGGCCACGTTGGTCGCCGGTTCGGTCAGCAGCATCGTCAGTGGTGGCGTGCAGGCCGGGGCGCAGGTCGCCGGTGGCGCCGCCACTGCCATGACAGCAGCGGCGGGCACCGCGGCAGCCAACACTGACAGCGATCAGTACGGCTACTACATCGACAGCCTGTTTCGTAATGACCAGCCGGCCGCCCTCAGCGACGACGCCGCCCGAGGCACAGTGACGCGCATTTTCGTGCGCTCACTGAAAGACGGTCAGCTGGCCGCTGAAGACCGTACTTACCTGGCACAACTGGTGGCGCAACGGACCAACCTGCCCCAAGCGGACGCCGAGCGTCGTGTCGACGAAGTCTATGCCCGCACGCAGAAAGCCGTGGCGGACGCCAAGCTGGCTGCGCAACAAGCTGCTGATACCGCCGCCAAAGTCGCTGCCATGACCACCTTGTGGATGTTTGTTGCGCTCTTGGCCGGTGCGTTCTTCGCCAGCCTTGCAGCAACATTTGGAGGTCGTCGTCGGGATGCCGTGGTGTATGTGGAAACCGACACTTATGTGAACACCACACCTGTTCGCTAACTCAGGAGAATCATCATGCGTTCATTACTGCTGTTCTTTCTCGGCATACCGATCCCGATCATCATTCTGATCGCGTTGTTTACATGAACTGATAGTTCCTGGCCTCGTGCCTGTGCCGCTTCTGCCTTTTTGGCAGAAGCGGCGTTTTTGCTGGTGGATGTAAAGGTGTGGAACGCACCTGTAGGAGCCGGCTTGCTGGCGATGCGATGGTGGCCGTAACGCCGTCAGTCAATCGGCGTGTCGATAAACACCTCAAGCCCCTCGGCATAGCGGGTGAACGCAGCGATTTTTGGGAACCGCTCAACCGGAACCTGATCCGGCACCACATACTGGGTAAAGCTCCACGCAACAGCGAGGGTAATACCAGCCTGGTCAATCGAGCCGTCATTTTTCAGCGGCTGCTTTTCCAGCTCTCGTTCCAGCGCCGAATAGGCGGCTGCCAATTGCCCCTCGACCCGTTCAACCCAAGGCTCGTATTGAATCTCTGCCGGGCGTAGGTTGCGTTCATAATAAAGCTGCACCGACTTTTCGCTGGCAGCCAATGCCAGGCCAATCAGGCGCAGTGACCGCAGGCGATGTTCGATACCCGCAGGCATCAAGCTGCGATCCGGGCCGGCCAATGCCTCCAGATAATCGATGATCAGCGTCGAATCCATCAACACTTCACCGTCATCCAGTATCAGGGTCGGCGCCTTGACCACCGGGTTGATTTGCCGAAATTGCTCGAAGGTCCTGAACACCGACACCGATTCGTGCTCCAGGGCGATGCCCAGGCGCTTGGCAGAAATGGCGACGCGTCGCACGTAAGGTGAATCCAGCATGCCGATCAGCTTCATTTAACCGCTCCTTGAGATAGCCATTACGCGAGCGACAACCTTAGCTGAGCCCGGTCGACCTGCAAACCGGGGCATGCAGCTCAGCGGTTTGTCTTTTATATAAGCTTCGCAGGATTGAATTTCTTGCTATAAACGCACTCCGATATCCGCCTGGATGCCTGTCTTAGAGCATTTTCGAGGCTTTGTCGGACAAATTCGCTGTCTTTTCAGTTGCTGAGGCCTCAAGTCGGCCTTAGACTGCCGCCCCTCGTAAATTGAGTGCCGGGTGGCGCTTGGTATAAACGGCGCCTTTGCGATGACCTTCGATGGTCCGCCGCAACGCTCCCTAATTCGCCTTAATGCACGTTTTTTTATAGAGATATCAATGACAAAGGACAAGTTGCTGGCCATGCCGGCGGATGACTACATGAATGCCGAGCAACATGCTTTTTTCTCTGAGCTGTTGCAAAACATGAAAGTCGAAACCCATGAGCGCATCGAACAGAACCGCATCGCCATCGAAAGCCTGGACACCCCAGCCGACCCGGCGGACGCCGCTTCCGTTGAAGAAGAGCGCACTTGGCTGGTGAACGCGATCGATCGTGATCAGCGCATGCTGCCTCAGTTGGAACAAGCCCTGGAACGCATCAAGGAAGACAGCTTCGGCTGGTGCGATGACAGCGGCGAGCCTATTGGCCTCAAGCGCCTGCTGATCAGCCCGACCACCAAGTACTGCATCGAAGCTCAAGAACGTCACGAGCAAATCGACAAGCACCAGCGTCAGGCCTGATTCTGTTGGGCAGCCCACTTAACCTGGGCTGCCTGGAAAAGATCGCAGCCGTCGGCAGCCCCCTGTAGGAGCTGTCGCAGGCTGCGATCTTTGCTTTTCGACGCCTGCACAATCCCCCCGAACTTCTATTGATCCACTGCAACGTCCCCGACTAAAGGCTCATGGATAATGGCCTTGTGCTGGCGTTTAATGCGAAGACAACAACTAGAAATTGGCGGGGTGAAAAAGATGACGAGAGACGGATCTCGGGTGGCGGCCGTGCCTGCACCCACGCTTTTGCCGAAAAACCGCTGGTTGACGCCGACACTGCAAAGCATCGCCCTGATGCTGCTGTTGTGTGGCATTACCCTGGGCGGCTGGCCGCTCTACCTTGGCCTGACTCTGGCCGTGTTGATCATCTGGCTGCCGCGCCTGCGCTCACGCGCAATGCCTGAAGTCGCGCCGGTCGATACGTCCGGCACACTCTCGGCGTTAACCCGCGAACTGTCCTACACCACCAGTCATAACGCTTTGTCCGCCGCCGGCGTGGCCTTCTCGGTCAAGCAGCTGGCCGACAAGTTGCAGTCGCAACTGGGGGCGGCAGCACAAATCGTTGGCAATGCCGAAGTCATGATCGCTACCGAGCAGGCCACCTCGGCCCTCAGTCACCAGGCCCTGAGTGCCGCGAGTGAAGCGCATCAAAGCGGCGTGGCAGGGCGTACCGAGTTGATCGAGTCCATTGCCCGCATGCACCAACTCAGCCAGCGGGCCAATAACAGCCGTGAGCTGATCGAAGCCCTGAGCCTGCGCAGCGATGACATTCAGCGGGTCACATTGGTGATCCAGTCCATTGCCAGCCAGACAAACTTGCTGGCCTTGAACGCGGCCATCGAAGCGGCGCGGGCCGGAGAGCACGGTCGTGGCTTTGCGGTGGTGGCCGATGAGGTGCGCGGGCTTGCCGCGCGCACGGCCACGGCCACCGGAGAAGTCGGCGACATGGTGGCCGATATCCAGCAGCGCACTGCACAAGTGGTCGAGCAGATCCGCCAGTTGTCCAGCGACCTCGACACCGGCGTAGGCCAGGTCGAACAGACGGGCCAGCACCTGGACAACATTGCTCGCCTGGCTGCCGGTGTCGAAAGCCAGGTCGGGGCAATCGCTCGCGGTGCCGAAACCAACCGCGAACAACTCGATAGCCTGTTTCACGCCATCGAGCAGATGCGCAGCGACCTTGCGATCAGTGACCAGCAGACCCAGCGCCTGGCCTTGGCAGCGGTGCAGATGGAAGGCCAGGCCGAGACCATCAGCGAGCGCCTCGCCGAAGTCGGCCTGGATGACTATCACCAGCGTATCTATGACCTCGCCCGGGAAGGCGCGAGCCAGATTGCCGCGCGCTTCGAGGCAGATATCGATGCGGGGCACATCAGCCTCGAAGACCTGTTCGACCGCCATTACCAGGCGATTCCCGATACCCACCCGGCCAAATACCGAACGCGCTTTGATCGTTACACCGATCAGGTCCTGCCGGCTATCCAGGAGCCACTGCTGCCACGCCACGAAGGCCTGGTATTCGCCATTGCCTGCACCCAGCAGGGCTACGTGCCGACGCATAACCAGGCGTTCAGCCAGCCACTGACGGGCGATATACAGCACGATACCCTGCATAACCGCAGCAAACGCAAGTTCGCCGACCGGACGGGGATCCGCTGTGGCAGTCATCAGCAGGCCGTGCTGTTGCAAACCTACACCCGCGATACCGGAGAGCTCATGCACGACCTGTCAGTGCCGATCATGCTCAAGGGCCGTCATTGGGGTGGTTTGCGCTTGGGCTACAAGCCGGAAAACCCTCGATAATGTTCAAGCAATCTTCAGGCAAGAAACAAACCTGTGGAGAGGGGGCCCGATGATGGCGGGCGATTGTTACAATTTTGGTAACTAAGCTGTACAAAGTCGATATTGTTTTCGCGCCTGCGCTGTCGTTACCATAACTGTATTAGTTAGGTTGCTAACGGAATTGGAGGCGCAGCATGCACGGTAAAGTTGATGTCGCGGTCATGATCGGTAGCGGAGTACCCGCCAGTTTGCGGGCGATGGGGCAAAGCATCTGCTGGGTGGTGCTGCTCAATGGCGAACGCCGTGGCACAGCCTATTCCAGTCGCAATGAGGCTGAAGAGTGCAAGGCTGCCTGGTTGGCGCAATTGCGCGCCGAAGCGCCAGGCAACCTGCACTGTGCCTGATCTTAGTGAACCTGATGCATGCGCAGGTTCAGGTCGTCGACCACTCGCGCCCAGTCGGCGTCTTCACGCAGTTGTTCTTTGAGGAAGCCTGCCTGTTGGGAGGTCCAGAACTCGGCATCAATGAGCTTTTTGTCTTGGGGCAGGGGGGAGTGGCTGGCAATGAAATCGTCAATGGCTTTTGGGCTGGAATCCAGCCCGAGCTGGTCGAACAAGCCTTTCAGGTCGTGGGTCGGTGATTCCATCTTGATCTCCTTGCAGGTCATCGGTCGTGTCGAGTGATAGAGATGAAGAACGTCTCTGCTGCATCTGAGGGAGCCGTGCTTCATTAAGTTCGCAAACGATGTTCCAACGCAGCAGTGAGCATAGACCGCAATGGCGCGTGTCAGGTTTTCAAGGCGCCTGCATCGACGGCCGCCTTCAGTTCCTTGGCCGACTCCTGCGCGGCGAGGGCGGCGATGTCGGAGGACTTGAACCAGCGATCTTTCTCAACTTGATGATAGGTCACGGTTTTCAGCGGTGGCTTGGCGCGCATCACGATCACGGCCTGGAACTCGCCGTCGATCTCTCTGGCTTCGCCCCTGATGAAAAACTCGCCGATATCAAATTCCGTCACGTTACAGCCTTCCCATGAAATTGTTGTTTAACGCGCCCGCCACGGGAAGGCGCGTTTGATTGGTCGGGGAGTATGGCAGTAGTTGGAGGCCGGCGGCTGAGTAAAGTCGCCGGCTTGACAAAACCTTCCGGGAAAACGGGATGAAAGTGTCACCTATGTGACTCGAGCGCGCGCGCGAGGGCGCAGGCCTGGTTATGATCGCCGCGGAAACCTCTTACGTGCCCCGTGGAAGTTTCTTTGATATGAAAGAAGGCGATACCCGCCAGAACCACGTGAAATCGTGGTGGCGAGGGGCAGTGAGGAGCGGCTTCGGTCGCAAGGAACAAGGCGGGGTGCAGGGAAGGTGGGGTGTTGGAGTAAGATGCCTGGGGATGGGCAAAGTGTGTCAGTGTGCACATGTGAAGTCCTTTTCTTGGGTTTGCCGACGTAATGTACGTCGTTATGGGTAGTCTCGGTGAGCATCGCTGCTCTAGAATCAGCGTCACTGGTGGGTGGACAAGGCTTATCTAAAGCAATTTCTGGCTGGCGATATGTAAGAAAAGTGCTTTTTTATAAGAGTTTTTTCCCTAAAGTTGATAGTCCGTATTTCTCTGGCGGTTCCAAGGGCGTTTTCCTTCAGCCTTTGTCGAACGCCGGGCGAGACGACGTGAGCAGCATCCAGTAATCTGCTCAAGCTTCGAGAGGGATGAGCGCTCTGCGCATCCAGGATCTCAACCCGGGTTATCTGGCTTCACCTCGGCATTGCCGCTTTTTTGGCCGTGCGCTTTTTTCGCGTGCGGCGTCATTTTCAGATGTGGGGATGTTTCCTTGGCAGTAAGTAATCTCGATATGCATGCTTTGTTCGTGCTGGGCGATTTGCGCGCAAAGCTGGTTAAACAGTTTCAGTCACGTTTTGTTTACATTACCGAACAGAGCGCCGAAGGCATTTACATTGCCGAGATCGACACCGAGACAGCGCTCGTGGTGGACGATAAACCGGGGCTCAAACTTAAGGTCGGCGATCATTTCAGCGCGTCGGTGTTGCCCAGCCGCGAAGGCGGCAAACTGGAAATCAAGTTCCGCGACATCAAACTGACAGTCTATGGCCTGGGCGATTACGCCTTCGTGACCACGGCCGACGGCCAAGCCATCCTGTTCAAGGAAGGGCACAACGTGGTGACGGTATTCGCCGCCCACCAGCAGCTGCAGGAAGGCCTGACCAAGACCCTCAAGGCCGTGACCGGCAAGGCCGCCAAGTGGCGCAAGGGCGAACTGGTGACGTTCAAGGCCAGTGAATAGTGGTCCTGCCCCGTGCCGATTTCCACCAACAGCACCAGGCCCGTGCGCAAGCCGAGGCCCAGCGTCTGTTTGAGCAAAAGGCGGTCCTGCAGGGTGCCTGGCTGAACTGGGTGGCCTCGCAAATCTACGCGTTGCAACCTGCGGCGTACGCCAGCATGGTCAGGAGAGAGCTGGCCTGTCTGCAGCAATCCTGTGAAAAGTGATCCTCGTCCCTCGAAAGCAGGAACCTCTACTACAGTCAGTTGACTGAGTATTCAGAGGCTTTGCGGTCTTCTGCCAGGCCATCCTGCTATTGCTGTGAACAGCACGAGGTGCACAAGCATGAAAGGCATTCGCCGGTTGCTGGCCGCTGTCGTGGCCACGTTCGGATTGTTGGCGTCACCCGCTGCGGTGCTGGCTGCCAGCGCGCCGATCCACTTCGCCGACCTCAATTGGGAAAGCGGCAGCCTGATCACCGATGTCCTGCGGATCATCGTCGAAAAAGGGTATGGGCTGCCGACCGACACCTTGCCAGGCACTACCATCACCCTGGAAACCGCACTGGCCAACAATGACATTCAGGTCATTGGCGAGGAGTGGGCGGGACGCAGCCCGGTCTGGGTCAAGGCAGAGGCGGAAGGCAAGGTCGTGAGCCTGGGCGATACGGTCAAGGGCGCCACGGAAGGCTGGTGGGTGCCTGAGTACGTGGTCAAGGGCGACCCGGCCAAGGGCATCAAGGCGCTGGCGCCGGACTTGCGCAGTGTCACCGACCTTCCCAGGTACAAAGACGTGTTCAAGGACCCTGAAGCGCCGAACAAGGGGCGCTTCCTCAACAGCCCTATCGGTTGGACCTCGGAAGTGGTCAACAAGCAGAAGCTCAAGGCCTATGGGCTCGATGACAGCTATGTGAATTTTCGCAGCGGTTCGGGAGCGGCGCTGGATGCGGAGATCAGCTCGTCGATTCGCCGGGGTAAACCGGTGTTGTTCTATTACTGGTCGCCCACGCCGCTACTCGGTCGCTTCAAGCTGATCCAGCTGGAAGAGCCGCCCTTCGATGCGCAGGCCTGGAAAACCCTGACCGACGCCGACAACCCCAACCCGCAACCGACCCGATCGCTGCCCTCGAAGCTGTCTATCGGCGTGTCCACGCCGTTCCAGAAGCAGTACCCGCAGATTGCCGCGTTCTTTGCCAAGGTCGATTTTCCCATCGACCCGTTGAACAGGGCGCTGGCCGAGATGAGTGAAAAGCACACGCCACCGCGTCAGGCCGCCGAAGCGTTCATGAAGGCGCATCCGCAGGTCTGGAAGGCCTGGTTGCCCAAGGATATCGCGGACAAGGTGTCAGCCGCCTTGTAGGAGGCGGCCGCAAACGCGTTGGTCGGGTCGTTGGCATGAGCGCGTGCACGGCGAAAAAAGCCGACTAGGATGAGTCTGTTCAAATCCCTTTCAAGGATTTCAGACCATGACCTTCGTGTTGGCTCAATGGCTGGCGACGGTAATTGCGGCAATCGCCCTGGCACACGTGTATTGGGCGTTGGGTGGTAAATGGGCCGTCGTGGCGGTGGTGCCGCAGGTGCCGGTGGAGGGCGGAGCGCGATTGCAGCCGGCCTTCAAGCCCCGTGGCTGGATGACGATGCTGGTGGCGGCGGCGTTGCTGACCATTGCCCTGTTGGTGTGCTTGCGAGTTGGCTGGTGGCTGCCGCAGGTGGATCATCGAGGGTTGCAATGGGTGATCAGCGCCATTGCGTTATTGCTGTTCGCCCGGGCGATTGGTGATTCGGAACTGGTGGGGTTTTTCAAGGAGGTCAAGGGGTCGCGGTTTGCCCGGCTGGACACCTGGGTCTACTCGCCGTTGTGTGTGGTGCTGGGGGCTGGGTTGTTGGCGGTGGCCTGGGTCTAAGATGAAAAATCGCAGCCGACGGAGTACATATCCATTCCTGCGG